>CAYXGH010000045.1:7130-8774 GCA_964464485.1 uncultured Nitrososphaera sp. | reverse complement strand
ATCAAAGTAGCTCGTTGGATGGAGGAAAAGTTGACAGCCAGAGGACATACAGTCTATTTTATAGATCCTCTCGAATTGAATCTGCCATTGCTCGATAGAATGTATAAGGAAATGGAGAATCCGCCAAGCGTGTTAAGAGACCTTCAGAACAAAATTAAAAATGCAGAAGGATATTTGGCGGTGACCCTTGAATATAATCATAGCACATCTGCAGCAATGAAAAACACTTTAGACTATTTCTTGGAGGAATACTTTTTCAAACCTTCAGCTATTGTTTCATATTCAGCAGGAGGCTTTGGTGGAGTTAATGCTGCTCAACATCTGCGTCTAATATTTGCAGAACTTGGAGCCCCTTCAATATCCTCTTCTTTTGCAATATCTAGAGTAAGGGAGGCTTTTGATGACACAGGAAAATTGGTTCAAGAACAGTACAATAAGAGGATAACAAAGTTCTTAGACGAATTTGAATGGTACATTGAAGCATTCAAAAATCAAAGATTAAAAGGGGTGCCATACTAGAGTCCGGATTCATTACAGGTAAGCAGCTGGATTTAGTTTGAAACAGATCTAAAGAAGGAACATATGCTGTGTAATGTCTAATTCTAAATAGCAAAATTTTTGCAAATCTTCTTTTTACTCTTTGAGATGTATGTAGTGGCAGTTTATTTGATTATACCTGCGTGATTCTATCTATTGCAGCATCAAGATATTCTTTATCGATCTCAAATCCCACAAATGAGATCCCAAGGCGCATTGCAGCAACTGCAGTAGAGCCGATGCCAATGAATGGGTCGATCACTAATTTTGCGCTGCCATGCAACCTGATGCACATATCTGGGAGCTTGACAGGAAATGTTGCCGGGTGCGGACGCTGCTTGCTTCTACTTTGTATAGTTTGATAAGGTATGAACCAAATGTTGCCTCTGTCCCGTCTGTCTTCCTTGTTGGCTGCCTTCCAGCGCTCAATATTTGTCTTATCTTGGTATGATACCCCGACAGCTAGCTTGTCGAGGTGCGCATCGCCATACTTTGTAAAGTGAAAGATATACTCATGACAGTCATTGAGGAACCTCTTACTCACTATCGGCTTGAAGTGACCGACTGCAATGTCGCCAGAAATATTTGAGTAACTACCGACTTGAGCCTTGTTTATTGCTATCGATTTGACCCAATGTATGACATTTTGCAGAACAAAGTACTTTCTCAGAACATATGCTACATCCCATGCTATCCACGGGTCCTTTGGCTTGTTTCCTATGTTTAGGAAAAAAGAGCCGTCATCTGTAAGAGCATGCTTGATTGCAATGCCTATCTCTTCTATCCATGTCAGGTATTTCCCACGAGGGAGCTCATCCTTGTACGAGCTATAGCCGGTACCGATGTTATAAGGAGGCGACGTGACAACCACGTCAGCCGATTTGTCTTTGACGTTTTCCTTCAATCCTGTTATGCAGTCCTTCAGGTAAAATGTGGCGGTACAATTGCTTTTTTGCAGGACTCTATAGGGCACGTCTTGATTCTGCAATCAGGAAACAATACACAGCAGCCCAGCATTTATCTTTTCATCTTATACTTGAGGTATCGAAGTGATGATGTGATGGTATATTTTTACTTCACAGCAAGACCTTGGCTGCTCAATAGGGA
>CAYXGH010000045.1:0-7030 GCA_964464485.1 uncultured Nitrososphaera sp. | reverse complement strand
GACTACTGTTATCTCAAAATCTGCTAGTCGTATTATTATGCCAGTTGTTGTATGTTGTTATAGTATTTTTTATTTCTAGCGAGTCTGTCAATTAATAAGGCTCCGAGAATCCCCATTGCAGCTGTCGGAATAGCTACAAGAGGAAACACATTTTGTATCATCTCGAAGTATATCTGCGCAATCATGCTTGGCCAGACAACCTTGCTCTCAAATACTTCATTGTAGGTGTACGTTATCAGTGGATAGTACAGCATAAAGAACGCAAGACTGACGATTGTGCTTGCAGCGTACAGTGAAAACCTTGATCTGGAAAATGCAAGCAGCGCATCTGCAGCCACGATCGGGATGATGCTTGACATGTAGAATGGGATAGTGGGGGTAAGTGCGCTGTTTGGGATAATTGAAGTCAATACGCCTATTATAATAAAAGCAGCACCTGCCATAGAGAGCACACCAAACCGCTTGCCGGCAAGGGCAGATGAGCCTATTAGACAGGCAGATATCAGAAATGGGAAGGCAAGCGTAGCAACAACCACTCCAAGAGTCGGGTGAGGATTAAAGTTAAAGTATTCAGTCTCTGAGAACGGCAGAGAAAACATATCAATCATGCCTGATGCCCCAAGCCATATTGGCAATATTGCAATAACAATCAGGACAGAAGGCAACCTTTTAGTACTTTGAGCTAAGCCTGCAAGCGCGCCAGCACTACCCACTATCATGCCACTTACAAGCACAAAATGGGGTGGACTGAATAGGCCGTCAAGCCCAAATGCTGAGTGCCATCCAAAGTCCACTGGTGCAGCGCTTATCAGCATCACTACACCGGCTATAACCACCTTCACCGGCCAAATCATCCTGCCAGCAGCACCAGATTTTGAAGCGGAGAATACCAGAACTGTACCTACAACCGCAGAAGCCGCACCAGAGTAGAGCACAACATGAGGAGGCGCAAAGAAAGTTTCAGGCTTGTTGAGCAAGTGGTTGGTGATATCCCAACTGCCGCCTGCAGCAGCTAGTAGCATGCCAAGGCTCACAAGCACATAGCCTGCAAAGAGCTTGCGGCTGAGACCACACACTTCAAGGTACTCTTGATACCGGAAATAGTTCAATACCCATTTTTAGCAGATTCAATAATTAAGGCTTTGTCACTTGCACTGAATATGTTTCAACAAATTCTTTCTGTTGATCGAGGATGCCATCCTGTGGGTAATGCGCTTGTTCCCAAGTATGGGGCAGCGCGACAGATTTAATAAAAACCACAAATCTTCCCTCCGTCTTTGGTATGGCCTCTATATCTGCGGTGTAGGTCTTGCCTGCTTCCCATGGCCTGCTGAAAGCTTCAATTGAAGCATATTGCGCCGATACATAAGAGTCTGTATTGGAATATTCAGAGCTCAAGAGCTCGCCGGGTCCTATTAACATTGGCGTCTGAGCAAAGTCATGTTTCAGTATCTTGATGTTGTCAGTGCTCGTAAGGTTTGGGAATCCTACAGATACAATCTGCATATCGGCATCCTCCCCATTATTTGTCCCAGCCACAGAGATGATGAGCGCCTGACCTAGAGCAATGTCAGGTGCAGATAGGCTTAGATCCGTCACTATCGCCTGAGGTCTTCGAGGCTCTATCGACTGGTATGACTGAGGGAAAACATAAAGCGAGAGTGAGAAATATGTCATCAAGGCCACTGCAACTGCGCCAGTAAGAATGATTGCCTTTAACAATGTAGTGAGTGTAAAATTACACTATTGATCTTTTATTCCTTAGCACTACGCAAATCACACATGGGCATAAACATATACAGATAGGCACATAACGACACAAAAAACACAAGTGCATGCAAGTAGGCAGAAATTAGTTCTAAATGCAGAGGCTACTTCTTGATGCTATATGAGTGTGTGTATTAGGCAGTTCAGAGGAAGATTTTGGTCTCCCTTGCGGCACTTCATAGGAGCTTGTACTTTGCATCTTTTGCATACTGTCTTTCTCTCTTTTTGTGTACAATGTGGGTTTATTTATGTATGCACACATGCGCGCTGCAAAACTACCTGACAAGGATAGCAACACATAGCAGGCTAGCGGCTCTTTAGATGCGACTGGCGTTCATAGATCCTTTGCACCTTTTCCATGGTATCAATATCACTTACAGTCTTGTCGGTCCGGATATACTTTATCCTCAGGAAGCGAAGCGCAAACCCGCTGTTATGCCTATCGCTTTTCTGTATGCTATCAAACGCAACATCAAGTACAATTTCGGGCCTGACGACTATTCTATAGCCCTCATCTCTGACTGTTATTGACCGTAGCTTGTCAGTCATCTTGGCGATCTCTGCATCAGTCAGGCCAGAGTACGCCTTGCCTATTGTCTTAAGCGAGCCATCATCATGCTCATCTTGGACTGCGAAAGTATAATCAGACAGTGTCCCTGCACGCTTACCATGACCATACTCTGCAATGACAATTACGGCATCGACACTGTCAAGCTCATACTTTAGTTTGGTCCAATGCCTGCCGCGCTTGCCAGGATGGTACTGGGATTCAAGTTCTTTTACCACCAATCCTTCATGCCCCGCATCTCTGCCTTCTTTAAATGCGCAGGCTATCTGCTTGGCTGTCGACACAATCCTATAACCAAAGTCGATTACGGGCTCTGAATCTAATCTGCGACAGCAATTTCTTGCGCTCCGTAAGCGGTCTGCCAATGAGCGGCTGACCGTCAAGGTACATGATATCGTAGGGAACATACACTACTGGGATTTCGGCCATCAGACGGTCTGTAACTGCTTTTCTCCTGAGCCTCTTTTGCAACTCTTGGAAATGTAGCGGCCTGCCACCTCTGTAGGCAAGCACTTCGCCGTCTACAATGAATTCTGCTGGCAGCAAAGACACAGCAGATGCAATCTCCGGGAAAGAGGTGGCAACGTCTTCCAGCTTCCTTGAGAACATTTTGACCTTGCCTACGAATTTGAAGTTACACCCTTATGCCATCATACTTGAACTCACAAATCAGCGGTTTGTTATAATACTGCTCGATCTCTTCTGCACTAAACATCACATCTGCTAACATGAAGCTCAGAGGTGCAAGTGGCTTCATTATCGCAGTCGACAGAGCATCCTTTTTTTGCAAGCAATGCTACCTGTGCAATATCGCTGGACAGTAGCATAGTCTGCCGGATTGCCTATACGTCAAGCCCAAACGCCTTGGAAATAGCAAGCTCGACCAAGCCCTCTACTACACCGACGCGCAGCTCGCCGGTTGCTATCTTGATCAAATATTTTGCTTCAAGCGGAGAGGAGTTGATAAGAAGTCCCGTCAGGATCCTTCTTTTTGCCTCTGCTGCACCAGAGCCAACTGCATCAGCGATTTTTCTTAGCTGGTCGTGTAGATCTGGCAGGAACAGCTGCTGGGCCACCAGCGGGCTTTGCTGCCTCTTGGAAACTACATATTCCGCAAAAGCGCCCCTATCTCCGTGCTTTAAGTAGATCTTTTGTATCTCTTCTGGCTCCACACGTGCGATTTCTGAAAGCGACCACATTATCGTATTAAAACCTACATTGAGTGTAAGACCCGAGCCCTTAGGAAAGATGGCACCTGATATAAAAAGCACAGCTGCTGCAAGCGAGGTGTCGCCGCCGCTATCCTGGTCTTTCAGCTTGATTAAGTATTCTGCGATGGTAGCCACCTAGGCATTTTTGCTTACAGTCTGGCGAACCTTCTCACACATATCGACAAAGTGCGAGAATTCGCTTGCAGGCATTCTGCGTATATTCAATCTTCAACTGTGCTTAAATCTATTGGCAAAATGCCGAAATATAACCTCTGTGTGATTTTTTATGTGCCCAAGGCATCGTCTGTTCTGGTTATTGCAGTTGTAGTCGCAACATTCATCCCGGTTTCAATTGGGCTGTCTGGCTTGGGGCCTGAGATAAAGATAGGCGGGAGGCAAACGGTGGGGATCTATAACAATGCTGACAGCAGCATAGAAGATGCACAAGGTGATGTGACGCCAGTATACCAGCAGGTTGAGACAGAAGAGATCCCCGAGGTAAGAGACTACCACGACATCTTGGGAGCCAGCGTGCAAAAGCGAGGAGAGGTATTCTTTTTCACAATAGCGCTTGCAGGCAATCCAAATGACAATGACATATATGAAACACAGTATCGGTGGCATATCATCACCACCAGTTCGATAACAAATAGAGAGCAACAATATATGATTCGGTTTCAAAATTCTGCTTTCGGCGGTAGCAATTCTACTACTATGCAAGGATGGTATTTCGCAGTATTTGATAGGACTGTCGGAAGGTTCATCGTCCCACCTACGAGTATACCTGACATGCCAGAGGACAGAGTTGAGTTTCCTATAGAGGACTTTTATATTGGCAACCCTTCGTCATTTTCCTACTGGGTCGATGTGTCAGTAAGGGTCAACGCTACTTTAGGCCAGCCAAACTACATAATGGACTTTGCGCCCTGATAATAGAAGGCTGGACGATACTACTCTCTCTCTGCTACTGTAATGTTTTTTTCTATCTGAAAACTCTCTCCTGATACCTCATCAGTCACAGAATATGTTATGACATAGCTGCCTATAGGTAATGGCTGAACTTCAAACGCTTCAATAATTCCAGACCTTTCAGGCGTAAGCGTAAGCGTCAAGAACATCTCGGTGTTGGGTCTGTGAGAAGTAATACTTCCCACCTGTACGTCCTCTATTAGCTGAAGCTCAGTGCCGTTTGCAGCAGCTATTTCATAATCAGCTGTCATGTTCATCAGGTAAAGCATTGTGTTATTATTGCTGCCACCTTCGTCTATAACCTGCTCATGGGCAAAGCCCATCGGTTCTACATAGAGTACGATTGTTTCGCCTGGCGCAAAGATATTGCTTCGCTCTTCGTATACGCCATAGCCCGCGGCAGTGAAGGGTTCGACAAAAGTGCTAAAGGTGGCGTTAAACTCTGTCTGGTTCCAGACCGACAGGTATAGTTCCTTTGCATCCTCAATCGTCATGTTATTAGTAGCGGTCACATTAGCACCAGCGCTAGTAGTACTCATATTATTAGCCGCAGTTATGTTTGCAAGGGTCGTCGCAGTAGTAGTATCATCATTATTATTGGTATCTGGGGTGAGCAATGCCGTTAAATTGATGGTCTGGTTCTGCCCAACTACTGCGGTGGTGGTGGTAGTACCAGCAATTGCCGCAGTAACAGCGATTACTACTATTATGGCGACTAAAAATTTGCCGTACATTGGTAAGGGCATGCAAGCATAATTCTTAATTGATCCCATGGTATTGTATACTCCAGTAATTTCAGTTTTATCTACGAAAAAAAGTTTAGTAAATCAAAACTGTAAGATAAGTTAGGGCGCTTGGCGATACTGCATCAACGACCTTGTTACAGCCTGTGCCGTAAAAGTTGCAATTTTTTTGTATGATGCAGTTTTGTCCGCCAAGCGCTATAGCCTAGCCATACCTTTTTTCACTACTTATCCTTACCAATATACGGTGTTAATTATATAAAAGAGTTCCTGTTTATCAATATTTTGGAAATCACTAAATATGGGAGCAATTTTTTATTAAATTAGTCCAAAATTGATAGAAATCTTATAGAGATGCCATGAACAAATTTGTCCAGCCTTCATACGCCTTTTTACACATATTTTTTCTTGATCACATCATTTTTAACGCATTCATTTTTTCATAAAAGGAACGATTGCCGTCATTGCTCAACTCAATAATATCGCATCAGCTTAACAGCTCTAGTTGCAGCAAACTGCTTTCAGGCGACGGAATAACTACTTCTGATCTGACCATTAAAGGCGTGCATGGACTATTTGGACCAGTGTCAATTGATGCACGGTCTGCCAGAAAGAGCATGCCTGCTATAGGCGATGTCGCAAGTGCTGCAAAGAACCTCGATGAATACCAGTTCCTAATTTGCTCACTGGTTCCTTCGCTTCCAGACTATAATCAGTCAAAGATAGAACTGCAGAAATATCGTGTGGCTATCATAGCAGCATTTGCAAAGCTCGTGCCGATGCTGCTGTTGAAAAGTATGCGGCAGGACGACTTGGTGCAGTGGAGCAAACATGCTAAAGTGCTTCTAGAGGAAACATCAGACACATACCTTAAGGCTAATTCAAGCTCCAATCTGCAGATCGCTTCGCACAAAGATGCCTTTGAGTATTTCGAGGTTCCTGTAGATAAGGTACAAGTTGCGCTCAGAGCATTTTACGATTATGACGTTTGATAGGTATTATCTATAGCAGATTATAATAATTCCAGCATTCCTTTTACAGACGTCTATATACACATGGCAGTTGCAGTGACCCTGATCGAGCCACAGTACCCCGTTAATGTGGGCCATATTGCTAGGCTGATGAAAAATTTTGGTCTCAAAAGCTTGTATTTTGTCAGACCCCACTTTGACAAGGTAGAGGCAGCAAAGTATTCGACTCATGGCAGCGATATCCTAATAGCTGCCAAGACTGTGACAGTGAGCCAGTTGAGAAAGAAATTTGATGTACTAATAGGCACAACTGCAATTCAGGCTACCAGCAGACTCAACATTCTGCGAGAGTCAATAAATGCAGAGCAGCTAGCCAAGATAATACATGACTCAAGCACCAAGGACTTTTGCATCTTGCTTGGGAGAGAATCATCGGGCCTCAACAACGAAGAATTGGAGCTGTGTAACCTTGTCGTCACCATTGACACAAAGACAAATTACATGACAATGAATGTAACCCATGCACTTGCGATATTGCTGTACGAAATCTCAAAGCTACAATCACCAGAATTGCCAGTAAAAAAGAGCAAAAAAAGAGTTGAACTTGCTTCGCAGAAGGATATCGATCTTTTGCTCCAATATGTAGGCAAGTTGGCAGACGCCGGCAATTATGATCGGCATAAAAAGCCGTTGCTAGAAGCAGCGACAAAGAAGCTTTTGGCAAAAAGCGTGCCTACAACAAAGGACATCATGCTCTTGATGTCACTACTAAGAAAAAGTCTTCTTGCAATAGAAAGGTTA
>CAYXGH010000044.1:0-8921 GCA_964464485.1 uncultured Nitrososphaera sp. | reverse complement strand
TGAACAGGCATGTATATATAGCTCGATATCAAAAAGAGAATGCAAACCGATCGTTGACTTTATAGCCCTACCATGCTTTTACATCAAGAGTCAGAGAACGTAATTTCATCGGGATTTTCTTCCCACAGGCGCATCTTGTCCAGCTTGTCTTTCCTTTTTGCACCCTGCAGCATATTGTAGACGGTTTTGTGCATGCTACCCTTGGCGAGCATGGCAATTGCTTCATTTGTAAGCTTGATCTCCCTAAAGTTGCCGATAAGGCATACAGTATGGCCATAGACAGATACATATGAGCCGCTCAACTCTTCAATCATTCGACGCGCCTTGCCTCCTTCGCCAATTATCCTGCCCTTGATGCGCTCAAGGGCGTTTGGAGACTTGCCGGTGTAGTCATGCAAATCGATCTGCTGGAATATTAGCTCCTCGTCCTCAAAGAGCAGATAAGCTCGCTGTGGAGAGAATCCTCTTGAAATTGCGGTTATCACTTCGACTGCCCTAAAAGCTTCCAGACGATCAGCGGAGCTGTTGCCTATGATCATAGTATCGCCAGTCTCGCTATCGATCGCGATTTTGACGCCGCATCTTTCTTCAATTTGCTGCTTTACTTTTCCGCCTTTGCCAATCAGGACACCTATCCTCTCCTTTGGGATCTTGACCGTGTGCTGAAAGCTCATTATTTTGTGTCACCCCTAATTTTTTCTACTACTTGAGCAGTGTTGAGGACCTCAATTCCTCGTTTTTCAAAGAACCTGTTTATGTTCATGACATCGCGCAATAAAAATTGTTTGGAATTTGGGTGTTGAATATCGATAGCAGATCCAAAATCAAACAACATGATGCCGAGGTCTGTCTTGAAAATGTTGTACTCTGACAAGTCAGCATGCACCAATTTGGCTTTTTGATACAGCATAGTCATCTGCTCGATCACCTGCTGATAGTCGTTCAATGTAATTTTTTCTGTATTTACTAGTGCCGGCATAGGATTACCTTCGCTGTCACCTACAAACTCCATTACAAGCACATTCTTCTTGACTGCTATCGGCAGAGGTACCCTTACTCCGACGGCGTGCGCTGTATGCAGGTTCTTGAACTCCTTTCGAGCCCATGTCATTATAAAGCTGCGAGATCCCGGCTTTAAGTCAGAAAATCGAGGATCACCAGCGATGTATTGCATCCGCTTTTTGAACTCGGCATTTACTGTGAGATATATTTTGGCTATTCGAAGTGAGCCATCTGGCGCAACTGCAAGGTATACTTTAGACTCTTTCCCTGCAGCAAGTGAGCTCCTGATATACTGTATAACGCCATCGCTCCTCAGTTCGTTTATCGTCATAAGAGTGGGCATGTCAAATACATTATCAAAAACGTCGTAATCTTCAGACATCTTGTTTAGGAATCTACTTTTGCGTTCGTATTTCGAGAGCCATCTATCAGCTCGGGCTGCGGCCTTGTGCTTCTCCTCTCTTGGCAGCTGCTCGTTAGACTCCTCTTCTGACAATATGCAAAAGTTAGTGCTCTTTTATTATATGTGTAATGCTAGGCGGCAATAATATTCAAACTGGACATAAAAGCACAAAGTAACAACAGACTCATCTTCCTTCTCCATTCGCAGCAATGCGTACCTGAAATTCTGCCTATGATATAAAAATTGAATTAGAAAACAAAAATCAATAAACAGATATAGCTGTAATCAAGCACCTACCTATCCTTTTAGATATTAGAATATTTCTATATCACGTTGATTTTGCATTTGGAATAGAGGTTTTTCATCATTGGCGAAATTTGTAGATCATGAGAAAAGGCACACCAGCAATCTTTCTTATACTAACCTCTTTTGCCAGCTTCATCTCAATTGCCTGTTTTATTATCTTGTTGCCTACAAGGTTTGCAATATCGCATTTCTCGAGAAGCTGCCGGGCATATGGCTGCTCTATCACTTCCTGTTGGTAATATTCCTTTGTAAGGTGGACTACAAAGCCATTCTGCTCCAGTTTTGTTCCAATCAAGTCGATATCGCAGATGTCGACCATCATTGAGCCTTGGTAGCGCATAGTTCTCGCTGCATAATATGACAAACTGTCGCTAATTGGCAGCACAGCATAATGAGGGTTTTGCTGTCATCATCAGATGTAGGTTTCAATCTTGATGTCAAATGATCCGTCCTCGCGCTTCTTCCGGTTGCTGACAAACCCAAGCGGACTCAGAATCGAAATGACTGCATTGACGGTTCCAGCGTAGCCGCATATGTGGAAGAAAGAGTTTTCAGGGGTAACTTTTTCGCCAACTGCTTTTTCAAGTTGAGATTTGCAATCGTCTTTGCCTTCAAGTAATGTCTCCACTCTACCGACGTTTCCCCTCCAGTCACGCGATAGCTCATGGTCCGGTCTGCTTACAGTCGTCAAGTATTTGAAATTCGGATCGCTTGCAGACAAGTTCTTAAGCATGTCATAGTAGCCAAGTTCCTGGACGTATTTTGCTCCATGAAGCAGTACTATTTCTCTCTTTGACTTAATATTTTTCAAATGTAGAACATAGCTGATAAAAGGTGCAAGACCTGTTCCTGATGCAACCAATACTAGTCGTCTTGTGTCGGGAGTCCCATCGGCCTTTTTGTCCTCAATGGTGAATGCGCCGGCAGGGTTGCGCCAGTAAACGAGATCGCATTCAAACATTTTGAAAAGGGTGCTTGTAAACCTGCTCATTACATGTTCTGATGCTGACTTGATGTAAAACTCGAAGTACCTCTTTTCTTCAGGAGGCGACGATAGTGAGTACGGCCTGTACGTTATGTTGTGATGATGACCATCCAGTTTCAGCCCAAGTGCCACGAATTGGCCAGCTTTAAAGTCAGGCACAGGTCTTCCATCACCTGGCTGCACCCTAATTATTGCAAGCTCTGGAGTCAGGTTCTTGTGATAGTTTATCTTACCTACATAGGGTGGCGCCTGTTCACCCAGACTCATATTTACGATGTCTGGGGATACTTGGGTATATGTTGATATCCTTTTTATTAGAGGATACTAGAGTTATGCTGGTTTGGCGAGCAAGAAGGGCATAGTCATAACAGCAGTCATTGCAGTAGCAATAGTTGGATCAAGTTTTCTGATATGGCTGATACCCCAGAGTAGCCCTGGCAGCATGATTGGACTCCCCCGTGACGACAATGGTATTATTTCAGACGTCTATTCCCGACATCAGAGCCTTGCAACCAATATTGAGTCAAAGTTTGAGCAATGGAAAAGTGGGGAGGGGACCTCTAGTGACATGCTGAGTCATATAAGCCTTGATCGGTCAGATATACAGAATATGCGGCAGCAGCTTGATATGGCCTCGCCGACTCAATGGCAACAAAGCTATGACTTCTACATTCAGGCACTTGACAGCTTTCTGAAATACCTTGATCTGATGCAAACAATAATTGAAGAGAATGACGGAATGCCTGATTCCAATGTTAAACTAGATGGCCTAAAGCAAGAATGGGAAGGCTATGTCAACGACTCGATAAATGCTATGCCAATCTAGCTCATGACATTAAGAATTGAGTCGATCCTTGCGTCTGTCTTGAATGCGCTAGTATTCAGAGCAGTCTTTGACGCGACAAAGCCGGCAGCGTACAGCTTTTCAATTATCCTTTGCACTGAATGTGTGTTTGATTTGAGCTTTGATGAAATTTCGTCAGCCCGGAAATAATACGGTATTTCGCTTGCTTCTTCTACCGCCGCTTCGAGCACCTTTTTGCACTGTCTATCTGGGTCTTGCTCTAACATTTTCTTGACAAATTCTTTGTCGTGTAGTGACCCTGTCCACAGCTGGCCTCCGACAGCCAAGCCGGTATTGCACAGCTCGCATTTACCTTTTCCATATTCTTTGGTATTGAAACGATGGCCACACTGGAAGCAGTGCATTATATAGCCGATGCTGTTATAAACGTCATTTGCTTGGCTACTGCTGACTGACATCTTTGCGTAGACACGAAGATAGTGCTTCGTGGTATGCACAAATACTGGCTTGATCGCAAGTTCAAGCCTTGAGGCGGTCAATGCAGTGAGTGAAAGTAGCAGCCGGATCGCAGTTTCATTGCCATAGCTATTGTTGAGCGGCCTTCCATAGTAGCGGCGCAGACACACCTTAGGATAAACTCCCCACAAGACTGCGGTATCTGTAGCAGTTATCGAGACAAGCCCGCCGTCGAGTACAGACCGCAGTACACAGTCTACATGCCTAGCAGGAGTGCCGAAAGGGTCTAGGTCAACTATGGAATAGCGGTCACCCTCCATGTCGCCACTTAGAAGGAACTTGCACACCTCGTCAATTGAGAAATGGCACCGGCCAGTTACAGAATTAAGCCTAGCGGCCTCTTTAGCAGCTTCTATTGCAACACAGTTAATATCATTGCAGTAAACCTGTTCTACTTCCGGGACCTCGACTGCAACCCTAAGAGCGCGTGCCCCAATACCGGCGAGCGAATCGGCAAATGTCATCCTTTTTCCAGATGATGCTGCAAAAGCACTGTAGGCAAGTATTGAGAGGTCGCGGTTAAGCTTGGCAGCAGGATTGAAGAAGGCAGGCATCTTTGAAGGAACTTTGGCGTTAAGCGAGTACTTTGGAACCATAAGTATCGTTCTACCCTCAACTGTCCTGACAAATTCTGCCATATCACAGCTCTGCAATAACACGCTATTTATAACAGCAGAAAAGACAGTATTCTTGTTTTATAAGCACAAGTAACAATATAAATACCCACAAATGAGTATACCAGTCGACAATTTTGCTATGGCAGGGCAACAGTATTCTAGTTGGCGGTGTTGACGAAGCAGGTCGCGGCTCTATTGTTGGGCCCCTTGTTGTTGCAGGGATCGGTATCCGCGAGTCAAAGATTGCTCTTTTGCGCGATATGGGCGTCAAGGATTCCAAGGCTCTGAACCCCAAAGCGCGCGCTAGGCTTTTTAACGAAATAATGAAGGTCATCGACTCGGTCTGCATCCACAAGATAGACCCTGTCGAAGTCGATGGCAGTGTGTCACTCAGGGGACTCAACAGGCTCGAAGCAAAAGTTATGGCCAGTGTGATCAACAATATTGAGGTGGATGAAGTCTATGTTGACTGCTGCGATGTCAACCCGCAGAGATACAGAGAGTACATGGAATGCCACCTTAAATGCAAGCCAAAGTTATACTCGATGCACCACGCAGATGTAATTAATATGGTCGTCTCGGCTGCATCAATAATTGCCAAGATAACAAGGGATCAAGAGATCCAACATATATGTAGCAAGTATGGAAGTATAGGCAGCGGCTACCCCTCGGATGAGCGCACAATGCGTTTTATCCGAGAGTGGGTAGCCAAGAATGGTTCTGCTCCGGAGTTTACAAGAAAGTCGTGGAAACCTCTTAGGATGATGCTTGACGAGATAATCCACTGCAGGCTCTAAGACTTGTAGATGCAATATATCATGACGTGATCCCTGTCAAAAGGCTCTAGGTTAATTGTCTGATCTATCCGGAAACCATTCTCTTTGAGCTTACTTGCCTCCTGTGCCACGACCATTCGCGGATCCATCGTCACATCTATGCTCCTTGTCTTGACTACCAACAGCATTATACCTCCTATCTTCAAATACATCGAGCAATTTGCTATCGCAATGTCTGTCTGGTCAGGCTGCGCAATGTCGCAGTAGACGACATCTACTTTGCCAAATACTGCAAAATATGAGTGCGGTTTTCTTGCATCTTCAAGTATTGGGAGTACATTCTTGCGCTTTGAAGCGACGTTTTCAATAAGTTCCCTTGCAACCCTTGTCGCCGGCTCAACTGCAAATACTAGGCCCGATAGTCCGACGATATCAGATACATGGCTCACAGTTGTCCCAGTAGATGCGCCAAGGTACAGTATTTTGCTGCCATTCTTTATTGGCATATTTTTCATTCCCTTTTTGAGTGCAGCCGCAAGCTTGCTTCTAAAAGGATCCCAAATCCTGTATTCTTCGCCCTCACATTTCACTAGCTTTTCTCCATAGACATTGTCTCCCTTTACTAGATTGAGAGTAGCGGCATTTTTCTCGCCATTTATTGAAATCCATCTAATAGCGTCGTCGCTTTCCAAATCTCTTTCTTCTGTCCTTCTTCTTTCTCCTATCATGTTTATCCCTTGTCACATCACGGCCAGTTCTATATTGCTGCTGACGCTGGATGTGCTCCTTGTATTTCCTGTCCCGCTCCTTCTCAGGCATTGGCTCCCGGTATTTCTCGCGTATTTCATCGATGCGGATTTTCAGCTTACCATAAACTGTGCTGTCCTTGCCGTTGTGGCGGTAATAGTCGATCCTTGCTGCTATTGCGACCTTTGACGCAACTGCTCTTGCTATCTTGCCTCGCTGCCACTTGGGCGCAGAATGAATGAGAGGATGCTGGAACAGCAACCCATGCTTTGGCGGCCTGGCGCCTGTCTTAAGAGCACGGAACAGTGCCTTTTCGGCACCCAGTATCTGGATTGTGCTCGCCGGCAATGTTGCAAGTCGGGCCAAACTGCCTGCCTTCGAGATTATCCTTGCACCCACTGCCGCAGTTAGTAATTCTTTGACGTTCGGAGCCACAGTTTCCATTGCAGCTTCAATGTGGTCTGCAAGCACCCTGCGTAGATCCGACTGTGCAATGACCTCATCTGCAAGATGTTTGACAATTGCAAGGTTCTCCGGCGTCATGTCGCCACCTTTGCTGCGCTTTGCCGCATCAAGTATAACTTCAACCTTTTTGTCCGGTAAGCCAATGCTTTGTAAAATTTCTACAAGGATATTCTCTCGCAAACCAGCTTTGCTTACGATCTCAGCGTACACAACAAGGCTTGATACAAGGTTGTCAAGCTCGGGAAAATGGAGTCCGTACCACTCTCTCATCCTTGCGCCTACTGTGTTGATTATCCTGTCAAGCTCATCTAGTGCATTGATTGACTGGATGATGTGAAGATCGAGCTTCTCGGATGCCTCCTTTACTCTTGACGATGAGAGGTTTATGGCAAATTCCCGCAGGGCTTGCATTGCATCCTGCTCATTGTTGGCAAAGCCGGCCTTTACTATAAGAGTTGGCTTGCGGTTTTGGATATATTGCTGCTGATCCTCCGGCATCAGCTGACTATTCAAGCCTGCCTGTCGTAATACGGAGACAATACTTGCATCATTTGTTGATACAGGCTCAAATGAACGTAATTTTTCAATAAACCATCTTATTTCATCAAGGTTCACTCCGCTCTTGAGCAGCCTATAAGACCTGATTGCATTATCGAACTTTTTTGACACTACTAGGCTACCACCTCGGTCAAATGCGGCCATACCAAGTTCCAACAGAACTACCGAGCAGGTGTTATTTCCCATTTAAGAACCTACAACAATTAGCTAATAAAAAATGTTAGCATTATTAAACAAACATGCATAGTGATACTTACGAATGGGTCTGACAGACAGCGATAGGAAGGAGCTGGAATCGCTTATCAAGGCAGCTGCCCGCGATCCAAAGATGCCAATAGGGCTT
Organism: uncultured Nitrososphaera sp.; assembly: GCA_964464485.1. Classification (GTDB taxonomy): domain Archaea; phylum Thermoproteota; class Nitrososphaeria; order Nitrososphaerales; family Nitrososphaeraceae; genus Nitrososphaera. The sequence continues at coordinate 1,398 of CAYXGH010000044.1, read as the reverse complement.
GCCCGCAAGATGATACCAAATCAGGGCAACATAGAGGATTTTGCATACGGCCTTCTCTCCGGCATGGTTATGGGCAATTTTATCACACAATTTCAGAATAGGAATGGGAGGCAGCCAGACAAGGATGAAATAATAGATATTTTGTCGATAATGATGTCCGAGATGCCACGTCTTCGTATGTCAATAATGGAAGAATTTGGCATGCGTTAGAGTGTAAAAGTTTATCTAACGAGTGGCATGATTACTTCCTCCATTGCTAGATAAGGATAAGTCTAGGCTGCCCGTTGCCATTAAGGATATCATAATCATTGGCATCGGTGTTCTTGTAGTCTGGCTTGGCATTTGGTTCGTGTTTGGGGCTAACCCGTTTTACGTTGTCTCAAGCGGTAGCATGGAGCCTGTGCTCAAAGTCAATGACGTTCTTATTGTCAGAGATGGCGGGTCTTGGGAGGATCTCACGATAGGTGACATCATCGTATTCAATAGGCCAGAAGGTGCTGACAGGGTCATAGTCCACCGTATCGTTGATATTGATGTGGACGGCGACGGCGAAAGGATGGTTAGGACAAGGGGAGATGCCAATCCTGCATCGATACCGGGTACAGACTACCCCATTAAGCAGGACGATTACATTGGCAATGTGATCTATGTCATACCCGGCATCGGTGTAATAACAAAGGTGATCAGTCCACCTGTCAACTATATCATAATTGCGATCATACTTGCGATCTTGTTCTTTAACAGGCTAGGCAAAAAGAACAACAGCGACAAAGATGCAACACCTGCTGCAGCCGACAGTTCCGACAAGCCGCCGACATGAAGTCCAAGACTGAATACCTTATATTTCACACATCAAATAGGCGCGCATTTATTAATATCACACCACAGGTTGCAAACATAGTGACAGAAAGTGACATCAAAGAGGGCCTCTGCCTTGTCAACGCAATGCACATCTCTGCTAGCGTCTTTATCAACGATGACGAAAGCGGCTTGCATCAGGATTTTGATAGATGGCTTGAGAAGCTTGTGCCCTATTCCCCGGAAAGCTACATGCACAATCGTACGGGGGAGGATAACGCTGATGCTCATCTGAAGCGACAGATAATGGGGCGCGAGGTGGTAGTAGCGATAACAAAAGGCAAGCTTGATTTTGGGCCGTGGGAGCAAATATTCTATGGCGAGTTTAACGGCCAGCGACAAAAACGAGTGCTAGTAAAGATAATCGGCGAATAGTCACCAGCAGACAGGAAACTTACACATCTTTGAAGCTAAAATCTAAGATCTAAAATTTCATTGATATCCTTGACGTGTCATTTTTTACTTGAAAATTGTAGCAAGCAGGTATATATATAGCGCCTTTATAAAGGCGCATATGCCGCAGACCAAGCCAATTGTAAG
>CAYXGH010000043.1:4029-8936 GCA_964464485.1 uncultured Nitrososphaera sp. | reverse complement strand
AGGCATCAGCCGAGCATCACATAAGATGAAGAGATGATGAAAACAAAACTCTATTTCAGCGTAAAGCTCTTTCCGCTCCTAAATGCTATTGCCCTTGCCGACGATCTGTCCCGTACTCCACGCCTGTTGGCATCAGTATTCTGTGGTAATGACGTTCCATGTTCGTCTACTATCTCAATACTAACACTATCTTTGAATTTCATTTTCAGCATACGGGCAATCTGTATTGCCATAGCGATATTGCCGTCACCTATTTTCACGACTTTTTTTCTTGACTCTATACCGCCAAGCATAGCCGCGACGGGGTTAATTGCGTCCGGAGGTGAAGATTCGACAACTGCACTTGCGATCTCATGATGCAGGTAGATGGCAGATATTCCGATCCTGCTGCCTGGATCTATTCCTATGATCAGTTGATCATCTATTACCCGTTCGCCTATGATGCTTCGCAGGATCTTTGCCTTGGCAATTGCGGGGTATTTTTCAAGTTCGGTATCAATCATGACGATGCCTTTCTTGTTTACAATGCCAGCCTCATCCTGCGTGGTAATAATGACTTTAGCATTTGATACTGCAGCTTCCTCTGGAGATAGCGAGTCAAACCGTAGCTCCATTAGCCTAAGGGCACATGTTATATTATAGTATGGACGGCCGCGAACAGTTGCTACAGTGATCTTTCGATATGAAAGCTCCTCCTCGGTCAGGGGCGTTTCATCAATATTGAGTTTAAGCAATAAGTGCTTTTAAAGCTTATGGATTAGCTGACTGGTTTGCCGTCTGAGGTATATTTCCTGATCTTGGCTGGTTGATGGACGGAGGAGAAGGAGGAAGAAGATGGTTGTGACTTTGTTTCCACCTTTTGTGTAGTCACTGGCAGAGTAGCAGTAGCAGTATCACCCAGAACTGCATGGACTATACTATTAACCGTTGTGTCAAATGATGCTTTAATGTTCTTCCTAATGTTGGCAAGGTTAGCTCTTCCAATCTCACCTATTTCTTCTGACTCAGCCTCGGCCTCTGCTTTGGTTCTATCCACTATTTGCTTGGCTTCCTCGTTTGCAAGAGCGATTATTTGTTGCTTTAGATTCTCAATTTCTTCATCAGAGTGAGCAATTATGCGCCTTCTCATTTCCTCGACGCGGCCATACATTCCGTCGATATCATTTTCAAGCTCAGATAAAGCACTGACAATAGTTTCGACTGCAGAATGTGAAGTTGGTGGCGGAATGTCAGTATGCGCCGTCTTTCCCTTTGCCAAGATATCTGAAATCAAAAGTAGCAAAGAGGGATATTAAAACTAAGTGCTATGTGGCAAGGCTAAGTATGGCCTGCGCCATATCTCCCTTGCTCTCAGTCAGGGCCTGTATCGCCTTTTCCCTAGAAACATTAGCTTGTTGCATGACAAGTATAACATCCTCTTCCTTGAATGCAGGGACCTCACGCTGTTTTTCTTCAATATCTGATGCAATAACTTGAAAGATAGTGCTGTCCTTGCCCTTCATTTCTATTACCTGCGGCTTGATGAGGTAAAGCTCTTTTGTCTCAGTCTTGATGATCACTTCTTCTACATTATCCATCGCCTTCATGTCAAGGCCCATCTTATCGAGCATGCGCCTCATTTCACGATTGCCGCGCATCATATATTGTACCTCGATTACTCTGTTCTACCTTTTATTCCTTGTCGAACCTTTACTGCTACGCCTTTTCGATATTGTTTCATCAGTCTTGATGGGAGCATTGCAATGCCTACAGCTACCACCCTTCTGCTACTATTATCGCTACCGCCACCACTACTATTGCCATCAATGACTGCGACGTCTGATCCAACTTTGATGTTAGAACCACACCACTTGACATGCTTGCAGAAAAGCGACCGGCCTTCGCTTACAAATGGCACAGCCTCCTGCACAGGCATAACGCAGTTCTCCCAGAACTGCTCACTATTCTCAAGCAGATACTGGGCGCCCATAATGGTAAGTGCAAGCCCGCCATCGGTTCGCAAAGTTATGGCCAGTCTGCCACCTATGCTAAAGTTCTTTATTCGGCCAGTCCGCCTTGAAAAGTCGAATTGGATATCAGCCGGCAAGGCATCTGAGACTCCTGCTCCGAATAGGGCATCGATGTGCCTGTGTACTTTTTCTCTTGGATCCATCGGCAGAGGATTCAACGTGGGATAATACTTTCTATATACTACGTAAATATAATTGCATTTTCAGCCCGTACCTATATAGATATGGGGTACGAATATATAGAATACCTAGAAGATCTGGCTCATTGAATAAAATGTATAGCGAAGAGGACGGCAATGGTAAACGCCTATCACAAAGCGAAGAGACTAGAAAATTGCAGTACACTGGTGGCTCTTCTTACATTGTATCTTTACCAAAGAAGTGGATTCAAGATCTAGGCTTGAAACAGGGAGACCATGTCGTAATTTTAAGGCAAGGCAATTCTACACTCCAAATAGCACCAGCCTCAAAGAGACTCATCAAAGAACAAAAGGAAGCAACAATTGAAGTCGGCAAGGATCACAACCCGTATTTTATTGCGCGTAAACTTATTGCTCTATATTTCCTTGGCTTTAACGTAATCAATGTTGTTCCCAAGGAAGATAGATTGCTTGTGGAGCAAAGAGAAGTTATCAAGAACATCATCAGGCGCGTCCTTATGGGGACGGAGATCATTGCCGACTCAGCCACAGGCATTACCTTGCAAGTGCTTATCAATCTACTTGACTTGTCCGTCGATACAGCATTCAAGCGAATGTTGCTTATTGCCAAGTCTATGTATCGTGACACTCTTCTCTCTCTCAGAGAAAATAATGTCGAGCTTGCACAAGAAGTAGTGAAGTCTGACGACGAGGTTGATAGATTCAGCTTTTACATAGTGCGGCAATTGAAGATAGCGATCAAGAACGAATATTTGTTGAAAGAGATAGGGCTTGAGGAGCCGCGCAACTGCCTTGGATACAGGCTGATAGCCAAGTCAGTCGAGCGGGTGGCAGACCATGCAGTAATAATAGCCAAAGATGTTATAGAGATACGACAACCGCTCAACAAAGACATCGTGGATAAAATATCTAACATGAGCTATTTTGCTCTTGAGGTGCTCGATGACTCATGTTTGTCAATGTTTAAGCGTGACTATGAAGCTGCTGATAGAGCTATTGAAAAGGCCCGCAAGATAGATGAGATGGAAAAGGCGATACTGCGCGCAGTGTCTAAACCTAGAGATGTCAATGAACTATATAGAATCAAGCTGATAACGGAGAACATTCGCAGGGTTGCAGAATATGCAAGCGACATTGCAGAAATAGTGATCAATATGACAGTTCAGCAGACTCTGAGAAAAGGCTAAATCCGCCCCCTCACATATTTGAACTCAAATGTCCTACTGCGAGCTTTGCGGGCACCAGACTTTTGAGAAAAAGATGGTGGTAGTAGACGGCACAGTATTCAATGTTTGTATTGCATGTTCAAAACGAGGAAAGCCCTATGTACCGCCGCAGATTGCAGTCAAGAAGAAAAAGCCACTTGCAGTAAAACCGCAGAAAAAGATTGAGCTAGCAGCAGATGAAACTATTCTTACACCTGATTTTGCAAGGCTGATAAGAGAAGCCAGAATGAAGATGGGTCTGACACATGAACAACTCGGCATGAAGATGAACGAGAAGGCACAGCTTCTCAAAAAGTTTGAAACAGGCTCTCTCAAACCCGACGAGATATTTGCGAAAAAGCTGGAACGCTACCTAGGGATCAAGCTGTACGTCACCACCAATATCGATGAGGAATAAATGGCAAATTACAGAAAGGCTATTCTCATAACATATCCTATAGAGCAGGCAATAAATGAAGCAATATCGCTTGCCAATGCGGCTGGCTATTCAGTCATCAAGACTGTGACCCAGCGTCAGATAACAAAATCAAGATTTGGGATTGGTCGTGGGAAGGCAGAAGAAGTAAAAGAGATTGTCAAAGAGATCGAGCCGGATGTCATCATATTTGACGAGACAGTTAAGCCAACTCAGATATACAATCTGGCAAGCTTGTGCAAGGTGGAGATAATTGATAGGGAGCAATTGATCTTGGAAATTTTTGAGCGGCGAGCAAGTACTACTGAATCGCATATCCAGATCAAGCTTGCTCAATTGCGCTATGATATGGCAAGGGCGCGTGAAAAGGTCAGACTTGCGAGAGCCGGAGAACAACCGGGATTCTACGGCCTTGGCAAGTATGAGGCTGACATCCATTTCCTCGATATAAGGAGACGAGCTGCAATGTTAAAGAAAAAACTTGAAAAAGAGGAAACAAGGCGGCAGTTGCACAGGAACCAACGGGCAAAGGTCGGCCTGCCAACAATATCGCTTGCTGGCTACACTTCCGCCGGCAAAACTACACTGTTCAACAAGATGACAGGTGAGACCAAAGTTACTGGACAAGGTATCTTTACTACCCTTTCTACATTTACTCGGGCAATAGATCTGCAGGGCGGCAAAGTGTTGCTAAATGACACTATTGGCTTTATCAGCAAGCTGCCACCATATATGATCGATGCATTCAAATCAACTCTTGATGAGCTGACCTATGCAAGACTTGCACTTTTGGTGCTTGATATAAGCGAGCCGGTTGATGAAATTATAAGAAAATTTGAGAGCTCTCGTGACGTAATAAACGAGTTTGAGGTGCCAGACACAAAGATAATTTATGTTCTTAACAAGGCCGACCTGACCACTGTTGAAGATGCATTTTACAAGGCCGATCAACTTGACATTTTGGATAGCAAACGCTTGCTTGCGGTATCTGCCAAGACAGGCTATAACATTGATCAGTTGAAAAATCTGATGACTTCAATACTGTTTGAAACTAAAAAAGTCAGAGGCAAATAAGAGATTAGCGCTTAACTGAGGA
>CAYXGH010000043.1:0-3929 GCA_964464485.1 uncultured Nitrososphaera sp. | reverse complement strand
AGAAGGATGAACATATCAGTACTCAGGATTGGCCATAGGCTTGTGCGTGACGACAGGGTGACGACGCATGCTGCGCTTGTTGCGCGGGCATTTGGCGCGGATATGATATACATGACAGGCATCCTAGACGGATCTATCAATGATACAGTTGCAAGTGTATCCAAGAGGTGGGGTGGGAGGTTCAAGGTCGAGATCACACAGGATTGGAAAAGTCTTGCAAAAGCTTGGAAAAAGGAAGGGGGCAAGGTGGCTCACCTTACAATGTATGGCACCAATATCGATGATATAGCCGAAAGGCTGCGCAAAGAAAGCAAGATACTGGTAATAATTGGGGCAGAGAAAGTCCCTCAAGAAGCGTACGGCCTTGCCGATTACAATATTGCGATCGGCAACCAACCTCACTCTGAAATTGCTGCATTAGCAATTTTTCTAGACAGGATATTCACAGGTAAGCAATTTAAAAGGGCGTTTGCTGATGCCAATATGAAAATAGTACCGACTGAAAAGGGAAAAAAATTGCAAGAGAACAAGTAGTATAATAATGTTTTTCATTGTGCCATGTCAGATGGCAAGAGAGAATTACATGACGCTAAACTAGGTCATTTGCCGCTTCATCAAGATGATGAGGAAATATATACTCATCATCTCAACTGGCACAGATGGATACAGACATATTGAACAAGTGTATTGTCTGGGTATATACATCATTGCTGCTGTTTCATTAGCCCCACTATTGCTTTGGCGACCTCTGACCTGCTGAAGAGCAGCTTTATCGCATCGTCCTTGATCTTTTTGCGGGGGTTCAGCTCTACGATGTTCAGATTGCTGTTTATCAGAAATTCAAGGTGAAGCGACTTTCTTATAATGCTTGCATTTCTTATGCCAAATCGCTTACCGACAAGACTGTCCGGGTTTGAGTGGTCAAGCGATGATAGCCGGATAACTGCTCCTACAAATGAATCAAGCAGTGCAAAGAGGGGATCTGGTTTGTCTTCTTTTTCCTTCATAATGCCCCACTTTACTTTGGTCTTTGTCATTGAGGCCAAGCTATCAAAGCTTTTGACAAACTCGCCAAACATGGATTCCATAGTAACTCCGATTATATGATCTTTTGATCTAACAAACTGCGTCGTTACCTTTTGGTCAGTAAATTCCATTCCATGGTACTTGGCGTACAGCAGTGGCTGACCATATTTTACAACATAGGCTTTGCAGCCATCTATTTGTGATGTAAGGTGCACAAAGTAGTTTTTGGATGTCAGATTCTTGATAGCTGCGTTCATTTTCGAGATTATCATGAGATTGAGAAGATTCCTGACAAAATCGTCGGCGTAGCCGGGAAACTCCCCGAAATCATAAAGAATCTCCTCTACTACCAAGACAGTAACCATCCTATACCCTGCACATTAGAATTTTTCTTGCACTAAATGCTACAGATGTGGTATTATATATGTGTCAACGCCGCCGTTTAGTTGCAAATATTAAACGTCTCGTCAGAAGCCGGCTTATTGACTGAGCGGTTCATATTCGTACCTTCAGCCGGTCAGATGGCTAGGAGTAACATTGGCAGATTTATGAAAAAGCACAGCATATCCAACTGGTGTCAGCTGATTGAGAAGGCAAACAGTGATATCGAGTGGTATTGGAATGCGGTCAACGAAGACCTTGGCATCGAGTGGTTCCGAAAATACGATAAGACTTACGACTCACAGACAGGCATACCTTGGACAAAATGGTTCTTAAACGGCAAATGCAACATTGTTGTCAATGCAATTGACAGGAACGCCAAAAAGCACCCGGATAAAGTCGCATACATTTTTGCAAATGAGCAAGGTTCAAAGAAAATCACTTACAGCGAGCTTGATGAGCAAGTGAGCAGGCTAGCAGATGCGCTGACAACAAATGGCGTCAAAAAAGGTGATGTCGTTGCCATCTACCTCCCTATGATCCCAGAGGCGTTTTATGCGATCTTCGCGTGCTCCAAGATCGGGGCTGTACACACTACAATCTTTTCCGGGTTTAGCGCGCATGCACTTCACTCCCGCCTTGTCGATTCCAAGGCAAAGTTGCTTATCACCACCTACGCGGCCAGGCGGCGAGGCAAGGAGATTAATCTTGCAAGCCAGTGGCAAAAGGCAGTACAATGCACAAACGTCTCCAGAATAGTGACGATCGGCGGCAATTATAGCGACTTTGTCAAAAATGCGGGCAGGGCCAAGACCGAGGTGATGGATTCAGAAGACCCGCTGTTTATCTTGCATACATCGGGTACGACCGGCCATCCTAAGGGCACGCTGCAGGTGCATGGCGGCTTTACCATTGTTGCAGCCCAGCAGGCGGCATATCTAATCGATATGAATCCAGAAGATGTTTTATTCTGGTATGCAGACATCGGATGGATAACAGGGCAGGTATGGGTAGTATACGGAAGCCCGATAATAGGTGGGACTGCCCTTGTATATGACGATGCTCTCGACTACCCTACAACCGATACATGGTGCAGGCTAATTGAAGACCACAAGGTAAGCATCTTTGGAGCTGCCCCTACTGCAATTAGACTCTTTATGAAAAACAATGTGCAGGCTAGCAGATACGATTTTCAGGCACTTAGAGTTTTGGCTGCAACTGGGGAGCCAATAAACTCTGAAGCCTGGACTTGGTATTTTGAAAATGTAGGAAAAAGACGCTGTCCCTTGATCAACTTATCAGGGGGAACAGAGATCGGAGGCGCAATACTGAGTGTGCTGCCGGTCATGCCACTTAAGCCCTGCACAGTAGGATGTCCCGTCCCCGGCTTTGATGCCGATATTTTTGATGATACTGGCAAGAGAGTAAGTCAAGGATACTTAGTAATCAAAAAGCCATGGCCCTCTATGACACGTGGGCTCTCCGGTGGCCCCAGCAGATTCCTCGATGCTTACTGGTCAAAGTACAAGGATGTATGGTATCACGGTGACCTAGTGCTTGTCAATTCCGATGGCCTATGGTACATTCAAGGCCGCGCCGACGATGTCATAAAGGTGGCAGGTCATAGAATTGGGGCTGCAGAAGTTGAGGCAGCTGCCGCATCTCATTCGGCGGTAGCAGAAGTGATTGCAGTCGGCAGACCAGATGAATTAAAAGGTGAGGCAATAGTTGTGTACATCATTGTAAAGGATGGTTACAAGGCGGACAACATCTTGGCAGACGAGATCATCACACGAGTCGAGGAATCGATAGGAAGATTTGCTCGCCCTCAAGAGGTGAGAATAGTGGCCGAGCTGCCAAAGACTAGGACAGGTAAGCTAGTGAGGAGGCTTGTTAAAGCAAAAATTACTGGAGGAAATATTGCCGACCAGGACTTGTCGGCAATTGAAAACCCTTGGTCGCTTGAGGGCATTTAACAAGTTATTTCTACATGTTTTTGCTTATCAATTTCAATGGATGGAACCCATATCTGCAAGGAAATAGCTAATCTACATGACAACATTGTCAGCACCGAGATAGTTGAAAAGGGCGTCACCATTGCTGCACATGTGAAGTCAGGCACACTTCCAAAGCTGGAAAGACTCTTTGCCCAGACGGAACTTTACATGAATACTCTACAGGCAAATACAGAGCATCTGGGCAGACCACATTATTTGATGGCACATAACGACAACATGGATCTCTTTTTCTTTCCAATAGTTATCAATGGCAGAAAAATGATCCTAGTTGTAAGGACTTATGTTCCATACACCCATGAGGAAATAGTTAATAAATTGAGAGAATATGTTGGCAAGCTAAGACCAAAATATCATTAGCATCCAAATTATTGTAATGGACGCGGACGCAGAGAAGTTAAAGAGCAATATAAGTGGCAGGATATTATTCCTATCGATGGCCCGTTTATTGCAGCTCCCATTAGATGCAGCAGAAGAGCTTTTCGCAATTTTCTGGTGACTATAACC
>CAYXGH010000042.1:1798-9023 GCA_964464485.1 uncultured Nitrososphaera sp. | reverse complement strand
TTCTCTAGGCCATGCTGTAGCTCTTCTCCAAATGGTCTGAGCCTTGATATCTTGCCCGAGCTGATCTCTTGCCTGAGATCTGCCATGAGCTCTTCTTTTGGCTTGGCCTTGACTATATCCATTGTCATTGCAAGCACAGTTATGATCTATGAGGCAGCATCGGCTAAAACAATTTATGAGAGGAAATCATAGCTTCTGCAAGTGCTTGATCTTTATTTTTTATTCTTATATTGAGGACTGATCAAGACAATAGCAGAGCAGTAGAGAAAAATTGTTGAATCTTGCTGGTGAGAAATACATCAACATAGAAACCTACAGAAAGAACGGACGAGGAGTCAGGACACCTGTGTGGTTTGTCGAGAGCGGTAGCGGTGACAGTAGCATATTATACGTGCGGACCTCTGACGACACAGGTAAGTACAAGCGCATACGCAACAATCCGTCTGTGCAAATAGCTCCGTGCAATATGCGCGGAAGCGTAAAGGGCGAGTGGGTCAAAGGAGAAGCAAGGATAGCCAGCGAAGAAGAGAAGCTGAAAGCGTTCAAAATGCTGGAGAAAAAGTATGGCATGATATACAAGATGACACGAATATTTCGGTCACACAAAAATTATGTGGTAATTGCTATACGCATCACATAAAAACTACAACTGAGAAAAAGCTAATTTGGAAAAAATAAAAGGTTCTATTTGTACTTTGCAGAGGCTTCCGGAGCGGGGGAGGTATGAATCAAGGGATATACGATAGCCGTTTGGCTAAGTGGTTATAAAATTGAATTCAGACTACACGAATCATGCTATACTTTGATCGTTACTAGATATGCAGCTCTATGAATATTAAATATACATACAAATTATCAATATTGTTATACAAGAATGTTCAAACACGTATTTTTCGAATGGAAGACATATGAACACTTCTTGCAGATCATGCGGACGATACCTTATGCCAGTTTTGCATTGTAATGTCTGCAGGGAGTCTATTTCATGAATCTGCAATAACTGTGAAAGGTTGAAGGACGTGACTCACCACCACACAATGGTTGCGCAGTATGTCAATAGAAGAGAAGACTGACATTGTGTAAAACTAAAAGGAAAAAAAGCATAATCTAAGCTCCGTAGCTGGTCACAAGAGCTACATATAATCACACATCATGTGAATGTGAATGTGCGAACGTGTGCTAGATCTGCCTTGACCTTTTGCGCGCTGCTTCCATGCGCGGATCTTTTTCCGGATATGGTTCCTGCCTTGGCTCCTCGCCTAGCTGACCTGATGTGGCGTCGTTTAATGCCTGGTCTCGCTTGAAGGGGTTCCTTCGCTCCGTGCTCATATACAATTATCTCTCCAGCTAGCTAATAACTTGGCATCAATTGTTAATATGGCTTTACTAAAAATTCAATAAACACTGTCTTCTAAAAGAAAATCATGGATCTTAACAAGCTGTGCGAGCGGGTGTTTATGTTGAACGATGACATAAGGTATGCTGGCGTGATCGACAGTACCGGCACTCTGATTGCAGGCGGCATGCGCAAAGGTATTGACTCCATAGTGAGCGAGACTGATGAAGAATTGTTCCTCACACAGACTGCATTGCGCAAGTCAATGAGGGAGCGCTTTGATGCATCTATGGGAGGTGCAAGATTCGCTTATGTAGAGCGCGAAAAGATGTCCATACTTACGTTTTACATGGTGGACAAGGCACTACTTGTCACACTTGAGCCAAACGTCGACTCACACACAGCAATAGACATTGCAGACGATACGCTTGAGCTACTAAACGGCAAGTCCTCTCTATAACTTGAGCAAAATCTTGCCAGCATGCATGCCTGCCTCCATCTTCTTTTGCGCTTCTTTTGCGTCTTGAAGTGGGAAAACAGAATCTATGACAGGTTGGATCTTTTCTCTCATCACAAAATTTATCAACTCCTGTAGCTGTGCTCGAGTGCCTAAGAGAGATCCGACCATGACTATTTGCTTAGTGTAAAACATTCGAACAGGTACGGTCGCTTCGTTTCCTGATGTCATGCCACAGACTGCCATTCTGCCGCCTTGCCTAAGAGCGGCGATGCTTGTAGCCCAAGTTGCTGCTCCTACATGATCAATTACAATGTCAACGCCAGCGGGAACAATTTTCTTTACCTCATCAGCAATGTCTTGCCTTGTTCTGTCGATAATATAATGGGCACCCAGCTTTTTCGCAAAGTCATGCTTCGAATTGCCGGACACCGTTGTTATCACTGTTGCACCAAGCGCCTTTGCAAGCTGGATAGTTGCCATTCCTACCCCACTTGAGGCGCCATAAACAAGGATCTTTTTCTTTCTGCTGGCACCATTTGTTTGCAGCATATTCCAAGCCGTAAGGTACGAAACTGCAAGAGTGGCTGCAGCCTCATCCTTTAGTGCGCTTGGTAACCTGATGACATTTTTTTCTGGCACTACTACGCGTTCGGCATAGCCTCCATTATAGTCACTAAAACCTCCAATGATTGCAAACTGGTTGCAGAGGTTCTCACGCTTGTTGTTGCCGTTGTTATTGTTTTTTCTTCTTCTTCTTCCTGTTGTTGTTTTATTATTACTGCTACTTGTGCAGTACTGGCACTTGCCGCAGGAAACACCGGGGTAGATCATTACTCTTTGCCCCTTGATAGCAGTAGTAGTTCCAACAATATCGCATCCGCAGATATGAGGCAGCCTGATCTTTTTACCTGCAGCTGCTCCCATCCCCTGCCGGGTCCAGATGTCGAGGTGATTTATGCCGCAGTATTTGATATCAATGATTACTTCATCCTTGGCCGCAACAGGATCTGGAAAATCTTCATGGTACTGCAGTACGTCTACAGGCCCATGTTCAAAAAAAGCAATAGCTTTCATACTATCTTGGAGTCAGGCTGTGCATTGCCTTGAGGTCTTGCTCAAACTGCTCCAGCTCCGGTGGCACAGGGATGTCTATTGGGTCTTTGAGCGAGAGTGGTTTTCCTGTTTCTTTTGAGATTGTCTCTTTCTTTTTGTTCCATACCATAGAATTAAAGTCGATTATAGCCTTGGTGTATTTTTTCATTTCAGCATCTTCTTCTATTTCTTTCAGTTCTTCTTCTTTTCTGAACATTGCTTGTCTGTGGATGGTGGTTTCACTTGAGTACATCTTTGTCCAAAGCTCCTCTACGATAAATGGTATGACTGGGGCGATCAGTGACAGGATTGTAGAAAAGCATCTGTGTAATGTATAGAGTGCAGACTTCTTGCCCCGCTCCTCCTCCTCATCATTTTTGTTATTGCCGTCGTTGGTATTTGCGGTATATGCGCGCCCTTTGACCATTTCGATATAATGGGCAGCAAAGAGATGCCATGTAAAGTCTCTAATCGCGTTTGCTGGAACGAAAAAGTTGTACTCCCTGTAGCCGAGCCTGCACTCTTTGACAACTCGCGCAAGCTCTGCCAGAATCCACCTGTCTGACGGCTCTAGATGTGGTGGTGCCTGTCTTTCATCTATTACTTCAAATGACGACAGAAACCGGCCGATATTCCACAGCTTTGAGAGAAACTTTTGCGCGCCTGCAATCCTCTGCTCTGAGCAGCGAAAGTCATAGCCAAGGTTGGCCTCGCTTGCCGACCAGAAGCGAAATGTGTCAGCTCCGTACTTTTGTATCACTGGAAAAGGATCAATAACATTTCCTTTGCTTTTGCTCATCTTTTCCCCTTTTTCATCAACTCCATAACCCATTATCCATGCTTCGTGCCAAGGTATCTTACCTGTCAGCTGAACGCATCGCAACATAGTGTAGTGAAGCCAAGTGCGGATGATGTCCTTTGCTTGTGGGCGAATCGCAGTCGGGTAAGCATAATCAAACATCTTCTTCTTGTCCTTACCAAACTTGGTCACATAAAGCGGGCTAATGCTTGAATCCATCCATGTATCAAATGTTCTATCTTCACCGGTGAATCCAGAACCTACATTACCACACTTTTCGCATTTTTCAAAAGGTGGCTTGTCCTTCCAGGGCCTGTAGTATTTGCCATCGGAGGGAGGCAGGTTTGGAGCCTTGCAGGCATTGCAATACCAAATCGGGATTTCAGTTCCATAGAACCGGCGCCTTGACACTGGCCAGTCGATGTTGATTGAGTCAAGCCACTTGAGCAAGATCTGGCGATGCATGTCAGGGTGGAATTTCAACTTAAACGCAAGCTCCTTTAATTGTGGCACAAATTCAATCTGCTTTACATAATAGTCATGCAGTGGAATGATCTCTATTGGAGTTTTGCTTCTCTCACAAAGAGGAGTCCTGTGCGTGATGCTTTCTTCCTTTTCCATCAAGCCGGCATTCTTCAAGTCTTCTATAATCTTGGTTCTTGCTTGATTTACACGAAGGCCGGCATACTGTTGTCCTGCCGCTCCTGTTGTAAATCCATTCTCATTTAGTGCAACTATTTCCTTAAGGCCCAACTCGCGGAATAGCTGAACATCGTTCTGGTCTCCATAGCTGCACACCATCACAGCGCCGGAGCCAAATTCCGGCTTGGCTGAATGGTGCGGCACTATTGAGATTTCTCTATTAAACAATGGCAAAATGGCACGTGAACCCTGTAGGTGCGTGTAGCGGTCATCTTCAGGGTTTACTATGACTGCTTGGCATGCAAAGAGCAGCTCCGGCCTTGTTGAGGCAACAATAATGAGCTTATCGTCTGTATTATCATTCTTCTTCTCCTCCCCCTCCTTCTTCCCTGTTACCTTGAACTTTAGGTAGACAAGCTTTGTAGGAATCTCGTTGTAAACAATCTCGGCGTCAGCTATCGTGGTTCCGCAATCGGGGCAATAATTGTTGGGTCTGTTGGCAAGGTATACAAGTCCTCGCTTCCAAAGTTCGATGAATGTTGCCTGCGTTAGCGCACGATATTCATCAGAGTCTGTTCGGTAGTATTCCTTGAAATTTCCTGACAGTCCCATCCTTTTCATTATCTGAATCATTTCTGCTTCCAAGTCGTCAAGGGCGACTTTGCAAAGATCAAGGAACTTTTGTCTGTCCATTTGGCGCATGCGCACCTTGTACTTTTTTTCAGTATAGATCTCAACAGGCAGACCATTTCTGTCGATGCCAATTGGAAACAGCACATTTTTGCCATTCATTCTGGCAACCCTGGCTATCATGTCTATTTGAGCATAGTGTGCAGCAGCGCCAATATGCCAAGGGCGCCCTGAAGGATATGGCGGGGGAGTATCAATTACAAAGGCTAGTTTGCTTTCATCATCATCTATTGCAAAATGGTAAATGCCCTCCTCTTCCCATTTCTTGAGGATTGCCTTTTCTATGATTTCAGGGTTCCAAGCTGTTGACTGGATTTTTGGCTCCATTGTGTGCTCTGCTCTGCTTTTGTCCTCTGTCTGGCGGTATTATTAATTATTATTATTTTTATTATCACTGTGGGAATTCTATGCTGTCTCTTTTTTGCTAGTGTTTGTTAACCTCAGTTTTCAGAAGATAATATTAATAGTAACTCCTACGCATGCTCTCTTGTATAATAATGAAATTCGCGGACTGGTTTCCCTACTATCAGGGAATCCGTGCAGATTTTGGATACAGTACTGAAAAGGATCAGGAAGCTGCAAAAATTCTGTCTGAAATGATAAAGAAGAAGGCACTTGACCCAAAGATTCTCCAGCGCAAGATCAAGGGCAAGAATGTCATTGTGGTAGGAGCTGGCCCAAGCCTAGAGGATGAAAAAGTGCTAAAATACATTAAGAAAAATAAGAAATTTGTCAAGATAGCGGCGGATAGCGCCGTGCAGTTTTTGATTGAAAATAAGATCAAGCCCGATATTGTAGTTACTGACCTTGATGGCAACTCCAAATTTCTTCAAAAGGCAGAAAAAAATGGTGCTATACTGGTAGTTCATGCCCATGGTGACAATACCGACATACTCAAAAAGCTTGTTCCAAAATTCAGAAAGCTGGTCGGGTCCACACAGGTTGCCCCTGTTGAAAATGTCCATAACTTTGGAGGATTTACAGATGGTGACAGGAGCGTATTTTTGGCAGAAGAGTTTGGCGCTAAGAAGATAGTGCTGGTAGGCATGGACTTTGGCAACAACATAGGCAAGTATTCAAAGGAAAAGGTCAAGGACCCTGAGCTCAAGAAGCAAAAGATGCAGGCTGGCAAGCGTCTACTTGAAATGCTGGCAAAACAATCTCGCTCTCAGCTTGTTGACACAGCACAGAAGCCCATCAGAGGATTTTCCCCTCTTACCATCTAATAATACTAATAACAATAAAATCATCAAACACCATCATGAATTTTGGGCGCAGGCAGGTAAAAAGTATCATCGGCATGGTATTTGCTGTGCTAGGCGGAGTGGCGTGGTTCTTCCAGTTATACATTCCTGCTGCTATCCTGTGGGGTGCAGCAATGGTGATTGTGTTTAGTCTGAACAAGCGTAGAAAACAGGGGCAGCTACGGCGATAAAACTATTATATCTTTTATGCAGTAGGTTGGCTTACTAATGTCGTCAGGTTATTCTGAGGAAGACATCAGACGCGCTGCAGAGATACGCGAGTGGCTTATCAAGGAAATATCAGATAAGCAGGAAGAAGTCGAACGATTACGCACTACACTTTCGATTATAGACAACCTGCTCAAGCAGGGTAGCTTTAAAGCTGCGGCAAACCTTGGCTTTGCTGCTGCTGCCACCTCTACTACTCCAGCTGGACCCGCGACAACATCAACAGCGCAGGTCCAGCAGCAGACTCGCCAAGCAGCAGGACCACCGCAGCAGCAACAACAGCAGGCAGCGGCAGCCACACCTACTTCGAGGGCAACGGCTGATAATGGTGTTAGTGGTGGTGGTGATGATGATAGCCGCAATATCAAGCCGCTCAAGCGCGTAAAGGACGACTTTTTGCTTGCAAATGCAGAAATATCGCCAGACGCAGTTGTCATTGTTCCAGCCCCCGGCATCAATCTCAACGCCAACACGCCTCCATTCAAGTCATTCTTTTTGAACAGGATTTTAGAGGGTATGAAGAACAAAGACGCCGAGAAGGTGAGTCAAGGAGCGCTCAGTGAATTAGATGCACTCAATTACATGGTTGAAGAAGAAGACGACAGCGGCGGCAGCGGCATAATCAAGCGAATTGTGATAAATAAGTATCGCGGGAAGGATCGTCTGCAGGAGATATTCAATACTTCTGCATGGGTGTTTACACGTATGCTGGAAAAGAGCGGCAGATAGCTAGA
>CAYXGH010000042.1:0-1698 GCA_964464485.1 uncultured Nitrososphaera sp. | reverse complement strand
AGATAGCTAGAGATATAGAGATGTAGCTAAGATGGACAAATTAGTGGTCCTAGACTTTGGTTCTCAATACAGCCATCTTATTTGCAGGCGGATTCGCGATGCAAACGTCTATTGCGAATTATTACCATACAACACGCCCGCAAAAGTGATCAAAGAGATTGATCCAAAGGGGATAATATTTTCTGGAGGTCCAGCAAGCGTCTATGCTCAGAATGCTCCAAAGCCAGATAAAGAAATTTTCAAGATGGGCAAGCCCCTTCTTGGCATTTGTTATGGCCATCAGGTGCTAGTCGATACTTTTGGCGGCAAGGTCAAGCGCACCAACAGCAGAGAGTATGGTAGGTCTGTGCTTGTAATTGAGGGGGAAGGAGAAGGAGAAGAAGGCACGCCAGACCTGTTCAAGGGTCTAGGTCCAGGCATCATGAACTGCTGGATGAGCCATGCTGATGCAGCAGAAAAATTGCCTGAGGGCTTTAAGGTATTGGCCCGTACTGAGAATTCGTTCTCAGCTGCTATTGGCAACCCCGACAAAAAATTCTACGGGATTCAATTCCATCCAGAGGTCGTCCATACTGAAAAGGGCACCCAAATACTGAAGAACTTTGCCCAGACGATATGCGGAGCCAAGCCTGAATGGGATATTGAGAGTTTTATTGAGTCGACAATCAATGACATCCGCAAGCAAGTGGGTAAAGAGAAGGTGCTTGCTGCTGTGAGTGGAGGAATTGACTCGACTACTGTTGCAGCATTAATGCACAAAGCTATTGGCGACCAACTGAGCTGCGTTTTCATCAACCATGGTCTGCTGCGCCAGGACGAGGAGAAGGATGTGGTAAGGCTCTTCAAGGATCATCTTGGCATCAATGTCATCTATGTCGACGCCGAGAGGCAGTTCCTTGGCAAATTAAAAGGCGTAATTGACCCGGAGGAAAAGCGCAAGATAATTGGCGAAGAGTTTGCCAACGTTTTTGCTGCTGTTGTAAAAAAGAAGAAGGACGAGGAAAAGAATGCTGATTCATTTCAATGGCTTGCTCAGGGCACATTATATCCTGATGTAATTGAAAGTGGCGTGTCAAAGGGGCCCGCAGCGGTGATTAAAACTCATCACAACGTAGGCGGCCTGCCAAAGTGGCTCAATCTCAAGGTAATCGAGCCCCTACGCTATTTGTATAAAGATGAAGTGAGAAAGGCGGCAAAGCTGCTTGGAGTGCCAGATGAACTGCTAAAGAGGCACCCATTCCCAGGACCGGGATTAGCTGTCAGGATAATTGGCGAAGTGACTCCTGAGAAGATCAGAATATGCAAGCACGCAAGCAAGATAATAGAAGATGAGTTAAAAGCAGCTGCTGTGTATGTTTCCACCTCTGCTTCTGTTGCTTCTGCGGCTGCTGTTGCAAATGATAACGCTGGCTGGTATGACAAGGTATGGCAGGCATATGCTGCAGTTGGCGATGACAGGGCTGTTGGTGTGCTAGGAGATGAGCGTGTTTACGGCCATATTGTGATCATAAGGATTGTTGAGTCTATTGATGCAATGACTGCCGACTGGTCACGTTTGCCCTATGAATTAATTGAGAAGATTAGCAACAGGATAACAAATGAAGTTGAAGGGGTCACATGGGTCACATATGCAGTGTCAAGCAAGCCACCTGCGACAATAGAGCCGCAGTAAAACGGGCGAATAAATTATTATTATTA
>CAYXGH010000041.1:1763-9116 GCA_964464485.1 uncultured Nitrososphaera sp. | reverse complement strand
AATAAGGTGATTTTTATCCTGAAGAGACATCCTTATAAAAAAATGTCTAATAAGCAAAATCTATCAATATCAAAGTTCGACAGATTCTTTGTTTCTATGCTTTTCATAATAATAGATGATAAGATAGTGGGCAGCAGAGCTACTACTTATTATTACTTGTCATGCAAGTTAGTTTTTATAAAAAGCTATCTTGACAGGTTCTCATTCAGCATAAGGGCCAACAGCGCAGCCCTTAGCTCCTTTCCATAAGATGCCTGCTTAAAATATATTGCATTTTTAGTATGATCGATTGACTGTGAAATTTCGTCCACTCTTGGCAAGGGGTGCATGACGGCAATGTCTGACTTGGACTTTGCCAATGCATTTTCATCTATTGTATAAGTCCCCTTGACCTTTTCATACTCTTGCACATCTGGGAAGCGCTCACGCTGTATCCTCGTAACGTAAATGACGTCGGTCTCTGGCAAGACTTCGTCAAGCTTGCTGTGCTCCTTTATCTTGAGCTTGTCTTGTATTTCATAGAGCGACTCTTTCCTTATCCGCAGGGTAGGCGGCGACACAAGATGTACCTCCACCTTATAATTGGCAAGGCCATAGAGCAGTGAATATACAGTTCTTCCATATTTTAGATCGCCTACTATAGCCACTGACAGGCCATCGATCTTACCCTTCTCCTTCAATATAGTATACAAGTCAAGCAGGGCCTGTGTCGGATGCTCTTCGCTTCCACTCCCAGCGTTTATGATAGGGTTTCGTGACAGCTCGGCTGCAAACCTACTAGAGCCATCCAGAGGATGACGGAGTAGGATGACGTCTGAATATAGATCAATAACTCTTATTGTATCAGCAAGGCTTTCACCCTTTTCCACAGAAGATGACTTCAAATCAGAGATGCCGATCGAGCTTCCTCCAAGCGACGCCATCGCTGCTTCAAAGCTCATCCTAGTTCTTGTGGAAGGCTCATAGAAGATGTAGCCAAGAGTCCTTCCCTTGCCAAGCTCACCTCGCTGGCTATGCTTGAGGCGGCTTATACTATCGGTGGCGTCGAAGACAAACTCCAAGTCGTCCTTGGCAAAATCCTTTATCGAAACAACGTCTCTGTCGTAAAAGGGATTTGGCATGGCTAAGTACCATACTACAAGCAGGCTATAATAAACACTATGACCTTGACCTTCCTTGATTTTTATATTCAAGGTTGCTGTCTTTTCTTGACATGATCCATCCAGCACTTTTTACTCTGTCTAAGTACAACGTGTTTGCGCTTTTGGTGAGCTTTTACACCAACCTTTGCTTTCTGTGAACTGTGTGTATATTATATGATAAATATTCCATCTCTTCCTCCTCTTATTTGGCAGATCGCAATCATGGATTAAGATCACTCGTTTATTACAAGAATGTAAAACTAGAATAACGAAGGTTTGTTTGTAGTGACACATTGTCTATTGACGAGATAGTTGACGGAATACCTAGACAAGTCTAGATGGTCACTGCTATAGGAGCATTAGAAAAAATTATGATGAAACCAAAAGCTTGGAAGCTAGTTTTTGATATGATGTGATCTCTAGATCTCATCAAAGAGAATTGAGATCAATCGCTAGCGCTAGATTCATATCCTTTATTTTCGAGTTTTCTACACACATATTGGCGATATATCGCTATACAGTATACAAGAGCCCCAATATCGGCATATTTGTCAAGGCAAATGACAGCATCATCTTAATACCGTACGGTTTTGCCGAGACAAAGACAGAAAAGCTTGCCGACTACCTACAGGTAAGCGAAGTGTATGCTTCCATAGCAGGCACCCGGCTCCTTGGCCCTATGACGGTCATGAACAATAATGGCATGCTGCTGCCCCCAACAGCGTCTGATGAGGAAGTCCAGATGCTAAAACAGTCAAGTCACCTCAATGTTGAGCGAGTAAAAAGCAAGTTCACTGCTATAGGCAACCTAATTGCAACAAATGATAACGGCGCAATAGTATCGCCGCTCTTTAAGGGGGAGACAGACCGTCAGGTGCAGGATATACTCGGTGTCCCAACCAACTCTATGACTGTAGGGGGCTTTGTTCAAACAGGATCAATGATTGTCGCCACTAATGGCGGTGCAGGCGTCCACCCCAAGGCTACAGAGGACGAGGTAAAGGAAATTTCAGAAATATTGCAAGTACCTGCAGAGCCGGTAACAGTGAATGGGGGAGTGCCCTTTCTGTCATCAGGCATCGTAGCAAACATGAAGTCAGTCGTTGTAGGCAGCCTTACAAGTGGGCCTGAGCTAATTATGTTGAGTAGGATCTTCAAGGCATGATCGTTGAAATCCTCTGCATAGGCAACGAGCTTCTATCAGGAATCACGCTCAACACCAATGCATACTGGCTTTGCAGCGAGATTACAAATGTCGGGGGTGTTGTAAGAAGAACGACGGTTGTGCGCGATGATCTTAATGAAATTTCGTCTGCAGCAAGAGAATCACTTGCAAGAAAGCCCAATATCTTGATAACGACAGGAGGCCTTGGTGCGACCTATGATGATATGACTCTTGAAGGTCTGGCGGCAGCACTTGGCAAAAAAGTTGTGCTAGATAGTAGAGCTGTCGAAATGCTCAAGAAAAGCTATGCAAGGCACAAGCTTCACTATGAGCTGACGGAGTCGCGGCTAAAGATGGCCACTATACCGGAAGATTGCACCCCAATTCAGAATCCTGTAGGGAGTGCGCCTGCAATCATGGAGCAGGCCGGTGGTATATTGATCTTTTGTCTGCCTGGCGTACCGTCGGAGATGAAAGCAATATTCAAAGAGCACATCCTGCCACTGATAAAGAAGAGCGTAGGTAAGTTTGTTGCAGAGGAGCTCAACTATAATACAAGAGGCCTCACTGAGGCCATGATCGCTCCAGTGTTGATAGAAATAGTCAAATCTCATCCCGAGAACATGATCTATCTCAAGACGCATCCACGCGGCTACTACAGGAAAAAGACGCCGCAGATAAAGATACAGCTGATATCACGCGGCGACAATGAAAAAGAGGTGAAGAATAGGCTTGCTGCGATATCAAAAGTTATTGAAAAAGAAATTGTAAAACGAGGTGGCATAATATGCTGATATTCTTGATTGCAGGGGCAGCAGGAGGAGCCGCCAGTGCTTTCTATCTTGCCTACAACTATCACCCACTACTGCTAAATGGTGCGATACATGGCGGAATTTTTGTTTTACCGCTTGTTGTTATGTATTTTGTCAAGAAGTTGAATGTGCGTACTAGTGGCTTGTATCTGGCTGGCGCATTACCTGTGCATCTTGCAATACATTTTACAATGATAGGTGACCTTGCTCAGTTGATTGGTGTGAGCCACATCTTGCTGAATTTTCTGTCCCTGCCGTGAACTGCTGCATCGAACAGTAACCTCAGTTGCTTTGTCCTCTTGCCCGTCAGGCCGTCACCTATTGTTCGATTATCAATCTCGGCGACGGGTTTGACTTCCGCAGCTGTGCTTGTCAGGAACACCTCAGTAGCAGTGTAGAGCTCGTCTCGTGAAATGTTGCGCACTTCATATTCGATGCCATTTTCTTTGGCAATTGCCAATATGCTGCTTCTTGTCACACCTTCGAGTGCACCAGAGGCAACAGGAGGAGTGACAAGAATATTGTCTTTTACTACAAATATATTCTCGGCGCTTGCCTCAACTACTGTTCCTGCTGAATTTAGCATTATCGCCTCATCAAAGCCGGCCTTGATAGCTTCTACCCTTGCAAGCACAGAATTAGCATAGTTGGCAGTTGCCTTGGCGCGCATCGGCATTGCCCTGTTGTCGATTCTTGTCCACGATGACACCATCATGCGTACGCCCTTGTCTACCCCATCGCTCGCTTTCAGGTACTCGTCCCATTTCCAGACCGCTATGGCTACAGATACTTTGTTTGGCAGAGGATTGACTCCCATCTTGCCATAGCCATAGTATGCAATTGGCCGGATGTAACACTCTTCCATGCCATTTGCCTTGACAGTTTCAATCACCGCTATTTCCAGCTGCTGCTTGGTGTATCCAAGATCCATAAAGTAAATCCTTGCGCTGTCCATCAGTCGCTGTATGTGATCGCTTAATCGGAATATTGCGCTGCCGTTCACTGTCTTGTAGCAGCGGACGCCTTCAAAAACACCTGTTGCATAGTGAAGCCCGTGCGTTAATACATGGATCTTCGCATTATCCCAATTTACAAGCGATCCATTGAGCCATATTTTCCCTTGTGTCATTTCAACCCATGATCTTCGTCCTTGTAGAATGTATCGCTCTGACTGCATCTGCAACGTTCGTCCCCTTGTCCTCGACCACTATTAGGATCCTTGAAGTTTCCTCCTGAGCGTCAAGATTGAGGATATTGAGGTCATGCTCACTTACTGTACTGCTGGCAGTCGATGCGATCTTGGGTACGCGCCACATCTGATCACCAATGAGCGTAACTACCCCTCTACCATAGACTATCTCTGTCTGAGGGTAGTAGGCGCGGATATACCTCTCATGCCTTCTGACATAGTCTGCGTCAAGGAACAGCAGACGAGTCATCTCAGTATCATCGATCAGATAGGGCGACAATTTCACAAAATCGTGGTACTGCCTGTCAAGTTGGAGCGATGCCACAAGATGTGACGACGCCGTGCTCTCCATCCTCACTATCGCGCAGTTTCTCTTGCCGGTCACTATTTTTATCGGATTGGCATGCTCTAAAACTGGCGGCTTCTTCTTGATCATGGTGATATTGCTGTTTGGCTTGACCATCTCTGTAATAACAATAGGAATGTCAAGGTTGTTGTCGTCTATCTCTTTTATCGCAATGGGGTCGAGAATTTTCATACCAAACATGCCTGCAAGCTTAGCTTCATTGTATGATAGATATTGTATGTATTCTAACTCTTCCTTCACGATCCTCGGATCTGCGCTTAAGACTGCGCTATCTTTTTCAAAGTCGATCTTGACATCATAATGATCATGGAGTAGAATTGCAATATCAACAGCAGTCCTGTCTGAGCCTCCACGCTCATATGTCGTTTCGAGTCCATCCACAGTCTTGCCGATAAAGCCACCCATGGACACGACATCGCTGTGATCGATAAGATCGGTAAGATGGTCGGCATGGTATTTTGACTCTTGTACCATAAAGTTGGCGGCTTCAAAGTTGTCATCAGTAATTATCGGCCACTTTTCGATTAACACATGTGATGATTTAAGGCCTATGCTCTGCATCACATAGTCCATCAAGTATGACATTGTCACTTCGCCACTGTATGCAAGTGTTCTTGATCTTATCACATCAACAAAGCGCCTATTCTCCGCCGCCTGTTTGAGCGAAATTATCACCTGCCTGTAGAAGTTATCAAGAGTATCAAGAAATTCATGGCGGCGATGGCTGTCCAAGTACTTGAAGGATATTCTCTCGTAGATCTCTCTTAGCACTTCAATCTCTACGGGAGTGGAAGAGGCATAGCTTTTACCCACATAAATCGCCATATCAGTCATAGAGACGATTTTGCCATCATATTCAATTAGAGGTGCCGAGAAAACAGTGACTACCTTAGATTCTTGCTGCAGCTGTTTTATCCTGTCGACGATTTGGGGGATCATGGCTCCCTCTAGCCCAAGGGCGCTGCCGCCAAACTTTGCAACTGTTATATGAGTCATTTGGTCAGGGATCTCTGGGGGTAGTTGCAAGTAATTCCCTATATTAAAGATAGGAAAATAGTAGAAAGGCCTCTCATGTTGTTAATGGTGAACATCAAAGAAGATGTTTCAATTTTTTGATATAACTATGGCCGTAGAAAAAATGAGAAAAAAGTTAAAAAATCTCTTCGTCTTTTCTGATGCCGCCCAAACCCGTCTTTATGCTTTCCGCGCATTCAAGGCATGCACTGCTTGAGAAAGGGAAATCCTTTGTGCACTTTTTGCACACAGGTCTCTTGCATTCAGAGCATTCCATGGAGGCTGTTCTTATGCTGCAAAGATAACAGAGTGTCATTATGCAATAATAATGTCATTGGTGCCGTAAAAGGCTTTTTAGAATATAATAATCTGATTCCTCATCAATTGGTGATTTTTCCAGTAACCTACGTCATTGTCAAATCTATTGCATAGCAAGAACAAAGCGTGCGACAAAAAGCAGAAATAATTGCTAAAGCGGAACGTGGTTCTCTTTCACACTTCCCATTTAACTATTGTCGCCTCCGATATGGTTAAATCTGCTTGCCCAGATATCTTCCTTGCCAAAATGAAGAATGGAGGACAGGCGCCAGAGGGGTATATATTCGCCTGTACTAGCAAGAGCGAGAGAGAATGCTTTGACCGGATGCTCTTTGCAACAAGCCATGTTTATGGCGAAAATGTTTTGAAAATAAAAAAAGGTCATCATCTTCTTTTTCTGCTCAACATTGATACAGATACACTCTACGGGACTTTCCTAGCCAGGTCGGATGGGGCAAAGGACATCGTGCCTGAAGCTTGGAAAGGTAGATACCCCTACCAGGTGCAGGTGTCTCATAATGGCAAGATATACTCGGTTGAAGGTGCAAAAAAAGTCCTCTCCATCATGAGGGTCAGCTGGCACGACATGCTTAATGGGGAGATGACACAGCTGCTCTCTAGATACATCGAAAACCCCAATGGCAGCTTGAAGATTGCCAGAAAGAATGCAGAGAGCAAGCTGCGGCTTGAAACTACTACACTTTGGGACTATCCCCGGCAGAACTACGGCAAAACTCAAAAGGGAAGCAACAAGTATGCGGGTGTGACGCCAGCGTTTGTGATATACAACATGATCAAACGCTACACAGAACTAGGTGACCTTGTGCTTGACCCGATGGCAGGGAGTGGCACTACCATCGACGTATGCAAGGAGGAGGGGCGCAGATGTATAGCATACGACATCTCTCCTACTAGGTCTGATATAACTCAGAATGATGCTCGCAAGATACCGCTTGCAGATGCAAGTGTCGAGATGATATTCATTGATTCACCGTATGGCGACAACATTAACTACAATGACCATCCTGATAACATCGGCCACATTTCCGCAGAGACTGACCAGTTCCACAAAGAGCTTGATAAGGTGATGGCCGAGTGCTATCGTGTGCTCAAACCCGGCAAGGTGCTGGGCTGGCTAATAGGCGATCAGTGGGTAAAGAAAAAATTCACACCCGTTGGCTTTCGCGTCTACGAGTGCCTTTGCAAATATTTTGACACAGTGGACATTGTATGTGTCGCAAGGAGGAGCCAAACATCGAACACGACAATATGGCACAGCCGCGCACTCCGCTTCAACTTTTATCTTCGCGGATTTAAGTATCTCTTTATAATGAGAAAGATGGTTG
>CAYXGH010000041.1:0-1663 GCA_964464485.1 uncultured Nitrososphaera sp. | reverse complement strand
TTCAACTTTTATCTTCGCGGATTTAAGTATCTCTTTATAATGAGAAAGATGGTTGACGAGCTACCTGCAAAAAGAAAGATCAGCTGGAGGCAGTACTCCAGAACCTAGATGGCTCGATTAGGACTAGTGGCGTTTTACCATATCATCTATGTCCATGACAATCGTTAATAATAGAAATAAAGAGAAGAGAGGAGGAGATGGTGCTGTTTTTATTGCTGCAGCACTGGTTGCCCCTGAAAAGTCAGCGATTCTAGCGTTTGCATGTTATGCTGAACTACGGGGTCAGGGAGAGGCACGTACGATAGTTCGCTTGCAAATTGCTGTCCATCAGTGATCGCCCATTGTATGAAGTCAACTAGCGCTCTTGCTCTTTCCATGCTGTCAATGTTAGTGCTCAGATCCTGGTATAGCAAGAGGTACGAGAAGCTTGCAATAGGATACGAATTAGCGCCTGGTGCATTTAGGAGACTTACATCTCTCCAGGATTCACCACCTGCAGGAAGATTGATTGAAGTCATATTTTGTGTACCCGTCGCATTAGTCGTTCCAGTTGAATTATTGGAGGTAGTGGCATTTGTGCTTGTGCCGCCACCACTTAGAACTGCGGCTTCTACAGCTGCTTGTGTTGAATCTAGTGATGGTTCTACAAAATTTCCTTCCATGTTCTGGATGTATGCATAATCTGTGTCAGTCGTCAATGCGTAGGCAAGCTCCACATAGCCTATCGAGTTAGGAGTGCTTATAATCGTGTTAGCAACTCCTTCGTTACCGGGTGCTCCCAGTCCAGCAGGCCACTCTACCGCCGTTCCTGCGCCGACTGTATCGCTCCATTCAGGACTAACGGCTGAGAGGTAGCTTGTCCAGACAAAGGTAGTGCCAGATCCATCAGACCTGTGTACAACTACGATATCTTCAGAAGGCAATGTCAGCTCTGGGTTCAGCTCCTGTATCCTTGGATCGTTCCACGTTGTGATCCCCCCAAGGAAAATGTCTGCTAGCACAGGACCGGTTAACTTTAATCCTTTTTCTGGAACTCCATTTATGTTATATGCTGCTACTACTGAGCCTATCGTTTCTGGTATGTGCACGGCGGGACCTAGAAGAGCTTGTATGTCATTTTCGGATAAGGGGGCATCGCTTGCACCAAAGTCGACTGTCCTTTCAGTAAACTGTCTAATTCCTCCGCCACTTCCGATAGACTGATAGTTTATGTTCACATTGGGATTTACGTTCTGATATTCAACACGCCATGTGTCAATCAATGGAAAAGGAAAGGTCGCACCTGCGCCATTGATAGTAATTTGGCCCTGTTGTTCCGATAGCTGGGATGGAGGCTGAACTTGTGCGAACGTGCTTGTACCATACGGCACCAGCAAGATGGCTACAAGAACAGCTGTCGTTACATAAATCAGGTTTGCCTTCATGCTCTACAGGAGAAGCTATTCTATAAATTGGTTAGGCACATGATCTTGATAGTTCGCCGGGTTATATGGGGTACACACCTTAACACAACAGAACCTACAACAAAAAGAATGTAGATATCCTATTGCAAAACAATAGAACGCAAAAATATAGAATTTCCCCCTGATTACCAGCCCGACCAGGATGCGGATGGATGCGTAGCCAACAATTGCAGAAATTGCTGCGCCTATCGCATAAGACT
>CAYXGH010000040.1:0-9138 GCA_964464485.1 uncultured Nitrososphaera sp. | reverse complement strand
CCTTTTCGACGCCTTGTATTTGATAGAAGATAATGATGGTGAGCATATTTTGGTTGTTTCTGGAAACTTTTTGCCTACAACCTGCACTTTTTAGGTATATAGGTATAATACACATAATAACCATTCACAAACAGGTGTCAGAACAAAACAATCAAACTTGTATGTTTGGCAATTTGACTTACCTTCTTCTTTTCGTCTTTTTCTTCTTTTGTGCTACTACTATTGCTATTGAGCCTATCAATTTGCTTAGATCTTCATACCTCTTCATGAATTGATTAAAAATCGCCAGCGAAGATAATAGCCATATTGGTGTCTTTATGATGTCTTCACGATGGCAAGATAATGCTAAAACTTTTTTGGAAAACTACTAATTTGCAGTGATTCTTAATTCTTCTTCTTCTTTAACAAGAGGTGACTATTTCCATTCTCATAGGTCTTTTCGAATTCTACTCTGAGCTTATATGATTCACATAATTCCAGTATGGGCCTAACTAAATCTGGGCTATGCACTTCCACAAAAAGCGCTATATCCCTACTTCTTGACAGTACTCCTACTGCTCCCTTCAAGACTTCTAATTCAGCTCCCTCCACATCAACCTTAACCCAATTTACTTCATCTATAGCCACCTGCCGTAACAAATTATCTAAAGTATCCGCGCTAACTTCGATATAGCTTTGCAAGTTTTGTCCAGCTCTTTCTTGAATTGTACTATAACTGTCAAAGAGTTTTAACATAGTCTTTTTGGAAGACACAGCATAGTTTAAGGTTATAATATTCGCCAACTTGTTCAACTTTATATTCCTATTGAGCATCTCAAAGTTATCTGGCTGTGGCTCTATTGCAACTACCCTTCCCTCTTGACCTACTCTTTTTGATGCCATGATGGTATAGAATCCAAAGGCTGCACCAACATCTATGACTATGTCTCCTATCTTAGGGGAGAACTGTTCTACTATATCATCTTCATGAGCTACCATGCTTGCATACATGTCATGAACCAAGAAATTGTTTACCTTTCGAGTTATACGGCTATAAAATTTATGACCATATCTTGGTGAGGTAAACACTACTAACAGGGAATTATCTAGTCGCAGAAATTCGATTGATGTGTATAAAAAGTCGCGGAAATTGATATTATGCTTCAAACAGAATCTGTCACCTTTTTCTCTGCCTAAAAATAGCTTGAGAACTGCTCGAATTCCAAGATAAATAACCTTTAGAGAAAATAATATGCATTTGTCGTATAACTTTGCTCCTCTTAACTCTCTTAGTAGCCAAGCACCGCTGCCGATAGGATACTTCGACGTGGTCATATAATCACGTGTGCTTCCGTGTATATCCTAATCGCCTTAAAAGATATACTATGAATTAAAATATTTTCTAATGCCGTGTAGAGGACATAATTGTTACTATTAATTTTTCGGATAGGTTGATCGAGAAGTATGAATAGAGCAGTTAATAACTTTCTTAATTTTATTTTCAGAAAGCGAGATCAAAAATGCGTAATAATATCGCTTATTGGCTGAGAAGGGAACCAGCAGAATCAGTAATGCCAACATTCGATAAATGTATACTTCCAATTTTAAAAGTAGGCTATTTATCTATTAGAATTTTACTTAGATTAGGCCTAGGAAAAAGAAGAAGGGACCGAACGAAATTTTATAGGAGGCTATACATAGGGGACTACACTGTCCCATCATACGAAGTCATAAAGTTCTTTTACAAATCAATGAAGTATCTTAAACTTGGAAGTCCAAAACTTTTGAAAGTATATGCAAGAGAACGTGACTACAGATATTATTGCAGATTGGAGGATTTTAACCCTGGCAGAGAAGAGGACATTCTAAAACTATTTCTTCCAAAGGAAGGAGATATAGTAGTAGATGTTGGTGCTCATATCGGCAGATATACCATCATCGCCTCGAAAATGATTGGGTTTCGAGGAAAAGTAATTGCAATTGAAGCTCACCCAGCCAACTATGATATACTAAAACGGAACATTGCACTTAATAAGCTAAGCAATGTTATTGCTTTGAATTACGCTGTTCATTCAAGGAAAATAATGGTTAAACTCTATGAACCAGGACAAGAAGAAGGGTTTACTATTTACAATACAATAATGTCCGATAGGACAACATTGAACAATCAAAAATACATAGAAGTAAAAGCCGATACCCTTGATTCCTTGTTACTTGAAAATGGAATAAAAGAAGTTAATTGGATTAAAATTGATGTAGAGGGTGCAGAATATGAAGTACTAATGGGAGCTACCAGTATGCTTTCAAGTAATAAAGACATTTCACTTCTAATAGAAATTCACAATCTGGGCCACAAAAATAAAAATTTCTACGAGCCAATAATTCAGCTTCTAGAGTCAAAGAATTACAAGCTACTATTTGAAAAGACATATGGATCTGGCGAAAGACACATTATCATAAAACGGTCACAAACCGACAGCGACATAGTTGATTCTGCTGAACTTGCAGCTAATGACTAATTTGATGATCAGTACCAGTTTTCTAGCTGTCAGCAATCAATTTAGCTGTTATTACTTTTGTGAGCTTCCGACATTTGTTTACTATTATTATCACCATCGTATATTTCTAAAGCTCTTGCTATTTTCTTTCCGCCGTCCGTTCTTTTCAAAATAAAGTTTAGCTCCTCGATTCCAAGTGAATGTTCTTCTCTTGAGCCATCTGCATTTTCAAATCGTAATATTAATTCGTTTTTCATAGGGCTTTTTTCCTTTAACTTCCTTATAATTGGCGAATAGTATTTGGCAGTAATTTCTAAAAATATAGTCACCAAGCTTGGATCGTATGCTACGATGTTGCTGTTGCCTAGGCTTATAGAACTTTTACTTTCGTCTACTACCAGAGCATCTTTATCATCAACTCTGATCGAAGATAACTTGCTGTACAATGCTAAATGGGATGGTTCATGATGTAGTATGAGCTCAATCTTATCAAGAATAGCCCTGCCAAGAAGCAGTATCTCTGGAATATCAGTAGCTTCAGCTATATCTTTGATTCCCAATATGTCTTGTACTTTTCCTTGCTCGCTTGATGTAAAATCAATTCTTGGCAGTTTATTATACTCCAGATAATGTGTTCTAGGCTTTGCAGAAAGGCCTGCAGCATTAGTAGTAGTAGTAGTCCTACCATCGTGGTGGTTTAGTTCTGATATTCTATATTTGATCTGTATCAAATTATCATCTGGTTTGGATGGGTTGTCTACAAGCACTACCAAAAGATTCTCTTTGCCATCGGTGTTTGCCGAGTATAGATAGTAATCTTCAACATTTACAAACTTTGGCGCTCTCTGACTCTTTGCCTCTTTGTCAAGTCCTGGCAAAAAATCAAGGGATTTTTTTAGCTTTTTAGTTATTGGAGTCTTTAAGCCCACAGGTATCATTATATCCTTCAAACCAAAATCTGATACCTTTCTTCTCTGGTTCCAAAATTCAATTTCTGTGCTCCTGACTGAAAGAGAATAAGAGAGAGAGGGACTGTTCTCGGATAAACTGAAACTATTTAGTAGCAATGTGTTTATCAGCAAAATATTGTAGCGTTTACTGTCCCCAAATGTATCGTCAATAGATATCTTTACTCCCTTTTGAAGATTGGATGTCATAATGTAAGGTAATTTTTCATAGCCCTTTGAAATCAGTTCATTCAAAGGTTCTAATGCGCCACTCAAAGACCCTTCAATCCTTGAATAAATGTATCTTCGATAACTATCAGATTGTTTGAGAAATACCTCCCGAGAATGAATAATGTTACTTCTCAGGGTACTACTTGCTATTACAAATGGATCAGCTTCGCTTGGAATGGAATATCGTTCTCTTAATGGCTCATTATACCTGATACCAAAATTGCCAAAGATATCTACGAGGGCGCTGCCTAATTGATCTATCTTGGAGACTATTTCAGATTCCAAAGACTCTGCGTTAGCGAGTACCGATCTGAGATGTTCAAAGTCATTGTGCGCTTGGAAAATGATATCCGAAAGACTAGAAAAATCCTTGAGTTGAGATAAGAAATCTATGTTTTGCTCTAATGGAGTATAATCAGCGTAAAGGTATCTTCCTCCTTTTCGAAAGTTATTGCCTTTGCCTTCTCCTGTTTTCATGTTATTGTGTTGCTATCAAGTATGGATATCCATTTCAAGGATATAAATCAAATATTGAAATGGAGAAGTAGAGGGGAGATGACGATAGATCACTTGATGAGAGTTGTGATATATAATGCCCAACAATAAAAACTCGGCGTCTGATCGATAGTGATAACGTCATGAGGTCGAATCCCACATAAATCCTACTTTCTCCTATTTTATACCCCTACCAATTCTTCCCTGATCTCGAAAGCAACCTTTTTCCTGTAAATGATCTGATATCTTCTGAAAACCGACCTATTCACTGGGTCATATCCAACCTCAATTATCTTCCTGAATGTTTCAAGGTGCGAATTAGCGATTATTGTTCCAATGCCTAATTGTTTCTGTCTTATCTGGCGTGCTATCTTTCGGGGTAGATTGCAGACAAAAATCTTACTGTGCGCCCTTATGAGCACCCTGTCTGCATCATTCAGTATCACAGACTCTCTAGAAATTGTCTTTTCATTTTCTCTTTGTTCTACTATATTGACCCTTACTGCAGAGCCTGTGAGTATACTCAGAACCTGCTCTATAGTACCCGTCTCTGCCAGCAGAGTCTTTTGAGCTAGCCCAAGCTTGATCCCAGATCTTCGTTCAAGTTCAAAAATGTTTTGCAACATGTAGCTTCCAAAGTCGCATTTTTTCAGAACTGCACCTGCCACAATATGACTGATAGGGAAGAAGTGTTATGAAAAGATTATCCTATACGCAAGCATGGATAGGGCAAACATTATCGTGCCAACACTGATAGCCTTGAGGCCATTCTCAAGCCTCCTGGCCCTAGCAGAGTTGCCATTTGTCTTCTTTAACTGCTTGTAGGGTCTAGACATCCTGATCTCGGCATAGCTGGCAAGTCCTGTCAAGCCTGCCGCCGTTAATGCGAGGACGCTAATTGAATTTGCCTGTATGATGTATCCCGCCAACAGTGGCAAAGATCCCCATGATACTGCGAACCAAAAGTCATTGTGGAATAGGCCACCCCATATTTCATAGTTGTAGGTAAACAAAAAGAAGCCCTCAAGCACTGCAATGACTGCCAGGAGTGGAACAAAGAATACAATGTAATAGAGTCCTATTGCATATGCAGCTGTAAGTGTTGCTACCATCATGGTCAACAGCTGCACTTTAGTAAAGTAGCTGCCCCACGGTTTGGTTTTTTTTGACCCAAGGCTATCCGCGACGTGAGCAGAAATTCCGAGTGCAAGTGTGTAAATCAATGCAATCGCGCCGACCCTGTCCCATGCTATCTCACCAGAAAGCATTGAGCCAATAATGGCAAATGAAACACACATGCCGGTATAGGGCAGAAACAGCAAGCCAACAAAGACGCGAAATCTTATAGGCCCAAACTTGGGCACGAACCATTCATTTATGCGCGTATCATTCTCTGCACTCATGGCTTTTCAGCAGAGACGATAGCAGAGGTACGGGCGGTGTAGCATCTGCAATTGACATTCTGAAATTTTCTATTCCTAAGGGCACATATTGTCTGATCAACCCAGTCTGATTTTTTTATGACATCATCTAGCTGCCCAAAAACAACCTTCCATGATGTAACAAACCTTCCTGCTAGTCTGAGCAATTCAAAATATATGTGCCATAGATTGCATATGATGCCTCTAGGATAAGTAAAATCATGAAATACCACAATACCACCGGGCCTGAGCACTCTCCAGCATTCGTCAATTACCTTTTGGACATCGACGTATTTGGCTAGATAGGAGGATACCATCGCGTCAAAGGATTCATCCCTGTAGGGCAGGACTTCGGCTGTGCCCTGCGCTATGGGCATCTTCAGCTTACGCTTCAAGGTGAGGAGGTATTCAAATGTGAGGTCGATCCCTGCCACGCTTTTGCCTCTCTCTGCTAACATTGAGGATAGAATGCCGGTTCCGCAGGCAAGCTCCAGAATATGGCTACGGTGGCTGACTGCCCTTATTATCTCATGTTTCCAGGCAATGTCCTGTCCAAACGTCGCCAGTCGCGAGATCACGTCATAGCTGTCTGCGTTAATACTAGTAAAGAAGCGTATTGCCTGAGCATGACCCTCGTGAACTAGCATATCGCTGCTATTACAGTCCCTCACCTACTTTTTTATGTATTGAAAAGTAAATCAATGCCTTTGAGCCAAGAGGACTTTGATTGTATTTTGTAAACTGGCAGCGGGAGGTGTCACTGGAGGAGCGAAATGGCCAGAAGGTCGTGGTGAAGAGAAACAAGCCCACAAAACAGTTTCACGAGTTTCTCATAATCTACGCTTACTCGCTTATTTCGATGCTGCTCTTCCACCCGTCTGCTCCACTTACGTTTAGCGAAATAATCAGAAATGAAGGTTACGAGATGAGAAAGAACCTAAAAAAGATTGGAATATCTACGCCGATGCTGATTTCGATGTCTAATACAGACCTAATAGAGGAATATATTGAGGGTGGAGACATCTACAGGGCACTTGCTTCTAGTGGCAGTCTTATGCTTGCATACAAGGCAGGGTCCATTACAGGCAAAGCTCATCAGGCCGGCTATACCTTCGTAGACAACAAGGCACAAAACTACCTTGCAAGAGGTGAGTCTGTCATAAGAACTGACCTAGGCTTTATGAGAAAAACTAATTCGTACTACTCAAAAAGCATGGATATAGGATCGTTCCTTGCAAGTGTAATGGACTTGGACAGGTACGGCGAAATCGCCAAGTCGTTCCATGATGGCTACATGTCAGAGGCAGGCAGCAAGTTCTCATGTCTCTCAATAGTCATCCGTAACGTTCTGTCAGCTGGCTTTTCATCTAGCAGCAAGACAACACTCAGGAACATGCTGCTAGATTCCCGGAACTTGATTGGTCTCTAGATTGGCGGAAGCTCTGCTTTCTTGTCAAAGCCGCCTGAGCCAAACTTACAGTAAAAGCACTGGTCAGACTGCATGTAGGTTAGCTTTTGTATCGATATTGCCCCGAGCCTGACCGCCACCTTTGTCATGAGGCGGTACTTGAAAGGCATAGATGGAATCACTTCCTTGAAGTAAACTTCATAGTGGTCAGGACAGAACTTAAGGGTAACCTGAGCCTTCTGGCGAAACTCTGGCGAGGTCTCTTTGTTATTTTCGCTCATTGTCTTGGCGACATTAATCTGTTCTCTAATGTATTCATGCTTGGGGCATGGGCAGTCCTTTCCGCCTGGATGCTTATAGGCAGGAGTATTTTTCCAGTCAAAGCCTGGAAAATTCTTCTCAAAATCATCCATCGCTATCGTACATTACGTATTCTACTCTTATAAAGATGTAGTATAATCTGCAGTTGTTGTATAGGGTAAGTAATGCTAAAATGAATACTGATTACGTTTACACAGAGCTACGAAATGACAAAAAATATATTTTTGATGTTATTACACTCCGTAAGCGACGTGGTACGAGACAGTGAGAGTGGTGGCAGTGCTATATTGACAGCAACAGCCACAAATAGCAATTCTGGCGACGACGACTTAGATCCTAACCTCAAGACTTTGCTGGAATTTAAGAGGGCTGTTCAAGAAGAGCAAAAGACAGGTGACAAGAGGATAGAAGAGATAAACAACAAGCTTGACAGCATCAAGAAGCAGATAGATGATGAGAGAGCCCAGCTTGATGATTTTCGCTCCAAGTTAAAGCAGGTTAACGAGGAAAAGGACATTGGATATCCAAAATTTGTAGAGCTACGAGAGAGCCTCATGGAGGCCAAGAACCAGATGAAGAGCCTAGATGACAAAGTTGGCCCTGTAGCAGCTAAGTTGAGAAAGGAGCGGAGCGACATGCGCAACCTTCAGAAAGCACTTGAGCAGATAGAGAGAGACATCCAGACTAAGAAACTTTCCAAGGACGAAGAGCGCAAACTTGTTGGCCGGTCCAAGGAAATTGCAACTAAGCTGCATACGCTGAAAATGATTCATAAGAAAGAAGATCAGTATCGCACTATTTCAGCACAGTATGACCAGCTAAAGGATCAGGTCAAAAGGATTTTTAAGCTGAAAGAGGAGTACGGTACCAAAATAGGCAAGCTAAAGGAAAGCCTCGACAACCTGATAAACCTCCGGGAAGGCCTTTATGAGGAGCGTAGGCAGGTAATTCACACAGTGAGAGAAGCTGCTGCCAAGCTGGAAATGATAGAGACTCAACTGAACGCCATTGCTTTCAAAAAGTCGCGCATGCAGGCCGCAGAATATCGGCACAAGAAGCAGAAGGAGACGGGAGAGAGGCGAGCAGCACGGCAGGAAGCAATACAAGAGCGCGCAAAGCGCGACAAGGAGTACCAGGAGCGCCGTAACGCCTTGAAAGAAGTGGCGCTCAAAAAGATGACCACTGGTAAAAAACTTACATTTGATGAAATGAAGTTGATATTTGGTGACGCAGGCTCTGACTGAGATACGTTTTTTTGATAGACAATTGTAATCTGCTCTTGGAGATGGCAGATAGAATCGAGTACAGCGGCAAGGTTTATGTCTATAGTAGTGGCATGCCAGCAGGCCATATTCAGCTCACAAAGGAGAGGCTGAGCGAGTATGGAGTGAATGAAAATGACATTGAAGTTATCGAAGTTCCTGAAGGCGTCCCTGAAGGATCTGTAATGGTGACAGTCTGGCCCCATTATTTGTCGGTTGCAAGGGTCAAGCGAGTGCGCGAGGGCTCAATCTATGCACCTCAGCTGTTTAACATCCAGTTATGATCTAAAACATTAAATCTTCTGTATGCCCATTCTAGTAGGATGCTGACATTCTTTTGTAAGCGTAATCGCCACAGCGACTGTCCTGGCGATTGGCCAGTAAGCAATGTATGCGGGCCCGATCATGATTGCTCATTTGACTTGAAGAGGGTCAAATGCCAGTGCACGTGCCACAAAGGAAACTAACTTCTACACTTTCTTCAAGGTGCTTCGCTTTATCTTCTCTTGCAAGAGCATTATTGCCTGAATTAGTGTTTCAGGGCGAGAAGGCAACCAGGAACATAAACATCAGCTG
>CAYXGH010000039.1:0-9451 GCA_964464485.1 uncultured Nitrososphaera sp. | reverse complement strand
TTTACGATCAGACACACTGAGGAAGAAGTTTGACTAGATGTTTTTGACTAGCCATTCACCACCTATCTCTATGGGAGAAGGACAGCAAAAGTAATAGAAAAAGGAGAAGCAGTTGTTTGTTTATGTGTCCGTGTGTATCTGTGTGTATATCTGCTATTCTCTCTTCTAGGGATGGAAGCATACGCCCTTTGAAGCGTTAATCGCTGGCTAGTAAATGGGCGCCCTCTGGCTTCCGCTTCTTGTGCAATACGTGTGGTTTGCAGTGGTTGCAGAAATATCAAAAAACCTGGCTTTAAGAATTATGCTTGAACAGTTCTGACTCTGCTATTATTTTCTCTGTTGCCTCAAGCAGCTTGTCTACGTCACCTTCTTCATGGACATATGAGAGAGCTCCCATCTTAGTCGGCAGAAAGAATATCCCGTAATTTGCCATGAGGGCAAGGTGGTATTTTCTCAAAAGCTCTCTATCGGATGTTGCGACATCTGTTGCATCGTGAACATCTGTCTTGCCAAAATGCATCAAGAAGAGTGAGCCTGCGCCTGTCACTTGGCATGGAATTCCTGATTCGGCAAATAATTTCGCTAGCCCTTGCCTCGCCTTCCCTCCAAGCCTGTCTATTTTGCTGTACACCTGCTGTCTATTTTTTTTCAAAAATGTTAGCGTAATAAGACCTGCAGTCATAGTCATTGGATTAGCTGAAAATGTCCCGCCGCCTATAGCACAGCGTGTTTCTTTATCTTCTCTTGTGACCGCATCTGAAAGCGACATTATGTCTTTGTCACCGCATAATATGCCGATGGGCATTCCGCCACCGGCTATCTTGCCAAGAGTAAAGAGATCAGGCTCTAGCCTGTAGATACTTGCAGCGCCATGGAGTGAGAGCCTAAAGCCTGTCACTATTTCATCCAGTATGAAAAGGCTGCCGTTCTTTTTAGCAAATTCCTCCAAACCCTGCAAGTAGCCATCGATAGGGGGAATGCAGCCTGCTCCGCCGAGCACCGGCTCGATGATGATGCATGCGAGGTCGTCTTTGACTGTCTCAAGCACTTTGAGAGATGCCTCAAGGTTGTTGAATGATATCGACTCCACATACTGTCCCTCATCCTGAACAAGGCCGAGGCCCTCGTCTGCCTCAAATGGATAGTTGACTGTCTGCATGAGTGTAGTATTGAATCCATGCCAGCCGCCTATAGCCTTGGCAACGATGCGCCTGCCAGTTCTTGCTCGAGCAAGCCTTATTGCGTACATAGTCGCTTCTGAACCAGTGCTGCTAAACCGCATCATCTCTGCTCTAGGCATCAGCTTTTGGATGGTTTCTGCGAGCTCAACGCTCGCTTCGTTGACAGTGCCATAGAGCAGGCCATTTTTGGCCTGCTCAGCCAGAGCATTTACAACCACCTTAGGAGAGTGACCTAGAATAAGCGCCCAGTGCCCCATCCAGTAATCTGTGTATTTATTGCCATCTACATCGCTCAGTTGCTTACCCTTTGCGCCGGTTACAAAAAACGGATAAGGTTCGAAATAGCGAATATTGTGACTGACTCCGCCGGGAAACACCTTAACAGCGCGGGAATAAAGGCGGCTTGACTTTTTTGTTTTGTGTTTGTAATTTTTCAAAAAGTCATACTGCTGCATAGATATGCACCTGCGTGTAAACTAGTCGCTCTATAATCTTTTCCTTTTCAACCATTATTTAATGAACAGCAATGTGAACATTTTCTTATCATAACTCGATCATCAGTTAAGCTATTCCCTCCAGATACCAAGTACATGAATTCAAAAAGTGCATGAGTTCATAAAGAAATATTTAGTAAATTCCCAGAGACAAATAAACACAGTATGTACACGAAATATAAGATGAAATATGTAAGATATGTAAGGATAGACCCGTAAAAGGCTTGCATTAATTATTTTGATTATCCGATGAACGCAAAATCTCTCTATTTGGTCACGAGGAATTTTTGTTCTATAGGTGAACGTTAAATTCTGTTCCGTCTTTTTACATTTGCCCCTCATTGTTCGTCACACAACTAAGTCCTGTATATATTATTGTCATGACGGCTGTGAGGAATCAGTCAATAGTGAGTGCTTGTAAAATATTGTGGTATTTTTACAGCAAAGTAAAATAATAGACTAGGGTGGGTTGAATCGTATGATAGAAGAAAAGCTTGCTTCACTTGGTATTAGCCTTCCTATTCCACCAGAGCCGGCTGGCTCGTATCTGCCTGTGGTCGTTTCCGGCAACCTCGCTTTCATAGCCGGGCAGATCCCTATAGAAGGCAACGACGTCAAGTTCAGAGGCAAGGTTGACTCAGTAGAAATAGGTCAGGAGGCCGCGCGCTTGTGCACTGTAAACGCACTCGCACAACTAAAGACATCTCTTGGCAATCTCGATAGGGTCAAGCGAGTTATTAAGGTCACAGGATTTGTTAACTGCGATCCTTCATTCGGTGACCACGCGAAAGTAATCAACGGCGCCTCAGATCTGCTAGTAAATATCTTTGGCGAAAAAGGTAAACACGCAAGAGCAGCCGTAGGCGTAAACAGCCTGCCCCTTAATAGTAGTGTGGAGTTGGAGTTTATAGTAGAGGTTTAGTCGCATATGCAGGACCGGAGGTAGCATCCTGCTACTAACCTTTAATCCGGTCAAATCCCTATTGGAACGAAAATCCCCAAAGCGGTTCATCTCATCTTCAGGGCGTAAATGGGGTCGCATCATCTAAACTATTGTAGTAAAATTTACTGGTCGATTTTTTTATTAAGGGTTTCTATAAATTTTTGCAGGTTAGCCTTTGGAATTACAGCGCCGCATGCTCTGTCGTGACCGCCCCCGCTGCCTCCAAGCTCCGATGCGATGTCATTTGTTAGTCTGCCAAGGTGCACCTTGCAATCGGCTGATCCCCGTATCGAGACGACATATGACTTGACATCGTCCTTTAGCTTGTAGACCATGGCGGCAGGCTTGCCAGAAGAGCCAAGAACGAAATTAACTACCATGCTTGATGATAGATCCACTGAACTCGGAGCATGGGCAAGATTGTCCAACTTGACAACTGATTCCTGTATTGAGTCGACTGCATTTGCCACTTTTTTTGCAAATTTTTCTGCCATGTCGAAACCGCCTTTGATGTCATGGGGATATTTCATCTTCGCAAGTGTGTCCACCATCTTTATAAGAAATGCATCGTCATGCTGGTTGGCAGATATCATATATGACAATGCGGTCGACT
Source organism: uncultured Nitrososphaera sp. (assembly GCA_964464485.1). GTDB lineage: Archaea > Thermoproteota > Nitrososphaeria > Nitrososphaerales > Nitrososphaeraceae > Nitrososphaera. Next base: position 6,220 of record CAYXGH010000039.1, on the reverse strand, counting down.
CAAGCATCAAGAACTGCCGGTCAAATCTTGAAACTGTGGATGATGCTAGGGGCTTGTTCTCCATATAATCGGTGAGCGCACCCATTGCTGCAAAAAATGCCGCATGCTCTGGGAGCTTTTTCTTATACTTTGTATAAACCTGCATGCTTGTGCACTCTTCAATTGTGCGGACAAGCGTCACATCTGCTTTCTTGAGGGCATGCAGGGTTTCTTTGCTAATATCATGATGATCAATATATATCACTTCTGCGCCTGTAGAAACTATTCTGTGAAGCAATTCTGCGAATTTCTGCTCATTCTTTTTTGATAGGCCCAGATCGCATATGAACAATTGCTCGATCTTATCAAGCGTAGCAGCCACCTTTTCCAGCCTTGAGATGAGGTTGGCATAATCCACGAGCACTACTTTTGATATGTCAAACGCTGCTTTGACAAGCGCAGCAGAGCATATGCCGTCCACATCTTCTTTGTGTGATATGCAAACGCTAGGCATTACCTTCGAATGAAGCATCCATATCCCAGATTTAATAGTTCGTTAATTCTTTTCATTAAGAATAGAAAAAACAAAAAGATGCAACCGTCGTGTAGAGGATCACAGGATTTGCTTGTTACAACAGCTATACGTATGTTCTTTGCGTGTTTCCGGAGGCTGCGAAAGAAGATGGTTGGTGTGTGTCTGTTGCCACTGCTACGTCTATGGCTTACCACCAACGATTGATGGCACAGATCAATTTGATTTAGTGCATTGGGCTATTGGGAATGGCAGGCTGAACACCTCGCCGAAGCTTGGTGCTTACACCTCCATCCCATCAACGCCATCTTCTATGGCCGCCCTTTTCCTTGCGGACGGCTGTCTTTTCTCGGGAAAGGCTTCGTCCTTAGATGCTTTCAGGACTTATCCTAAGCAGCTTAGCTGCTCAGCATGCCCTGTCGGACAGCTGATAAACCAGAGGCTGCGCTGCCCTGTTCCTCTCGTACTAGGGGCAACTTCCCCTCAGACAACCACGCCCCTGTCAGGCAGAGACCGACCTGTCTCACGACGGTCTAAACCCAGCTCACGTTCCCCTTTAATGGGCGAGCAGCCCCACCCTTGGCTCCTGCTGCAGAACCAGGATGGGAAGAGCCGACATCGAGGTACCAAACCGCGGGGTCGATAGGAGCTCTCGCCCGCGACGAGCCTGTTATCCCTAGGGTAACTTTTCTGTCACCACCGGCCCCCAATAGTGGGGACACGATGGATCGCTAAGCCCGGATTTCTCCTCTGTATTCCGTATCATTGGGAATACAGTCAGACTGGCTTTTGGCTTTGCCCTCACCGGCGGAGTTCTGTCCCGCCTGAGCCAATCTTTGGGCCCCCTCGATATCTTTTCAAGGGGGTGCCGCCCCAGCCGAACTGCCCACCTGCCGTTGTCCCCGTGAGAACGAGTTAGCGATACGGTAACGGATGGCTGGTGTTACATCGGCGCCTCCACCTGCCCCAGAGAGCAGGTTTCGACGGCTCCCAGCTACACTCTGCATCCGCAACCATACCGCAGCAACAGGCTGCAGTAAAGCTCCACAGGGTCTTCTCTCCCCGACAGAGGTTTGTGGACTGTTCGTCCACATTATGTGGCTTCACCGGGCTGCAGGCGGGGACAGCGGGGCCCTCGTTGTTCCATTCATGCACGTCGGAACTTACCCGACAAGGCATTTGGCTACCTTAAGAGAGTCAGAGTTACTCCCGGCGTTTAGCGGCCCTTAGCCCGGTTGAACCCAGGTTTTAGGTACCGCCACTGGCCAGGATACAGAGGCCATACTCATCCTTTCGGACTAGCGACCACCTGTGTTTTTATTAAACAGTCGGGACCCCCTGGTCACTGCGACCTGCAGCTCCTGCTCCTCGCAAAAGCTGCAGGCACTCCTTATACCGTAGATACGGAGCTATTTTGCCGAGTTCCCTCGCCTTACGGTATGCCCGACAGACCTTAGCTTACTAAGCTAGGGCACCAGTGTCGGTTCTCGGTACGGTCTTGAAGGGATCTCCCTGACCTTGCTTTCAATGTCTCCTGGACTTGAGCAAACCCACCTTGCGGCGGGCCATTCGCCCCTCGCATAGGATCTCGCCATTACAGCACTCCCCTATGCTCGGAAACTTAGACAGAACGACGGTTCTGCTTACCCTATCCTGAAGCAACAAGGCAGGTAAGAACGATCCGTTCAAGGCACTTGAATATTAACAAGTTTCCCATTCGGACAGCTCTGTTGAGGCTGCTCTTAGGACCGGCTAACTCCCGGCTGACGACGCATTGCCGGGAAACCCTTGCCCTTGCGGTCGCCGAGATTCTCACCCGGCTATGCTGTTACTACCACCAGGATCTGCAATAGTTAGATCGGTCCACTGGACTTTACAGCCCAGCTTCTACCCAATCACTACGCCCACCTACCACGCACCGGCCTGGCCGGTGGTCTAAAGTATCGGTGGTCTGCTTGAGCCCCGTCCATTTTCAGGGCTTCCGAGCTCGGCAGGTGAGCTGTTACGCACTCTTTGAAGGGTGGCTGCTTCTGAGCCTACCTCCCTGCTGTCTTTGCTCGAAAACGCCTTTTTGTTTGACACTTAGCAGACACTTGGGGACCTTAACTTTAGTCTGGGTTGTCCCCCTCTCGGTTATGAGGCTTACCCCACATAAACCCGCCTCCCAGCTTCTACGAAGCCTGTACATTCGGAGTTCGAATGAACGGCGAGCCCTTTCGGGCCCTTACCATCCGATCGGTGCTCTACAATACAAGCAATCTCTGCTGAGGCAAGACTGCGATCTACTTCGGTGGGAACTAGCGATCACCGGACTAGATTGGTTTTTGACCCCTAATCCCAGATCTGAGGACCGATTTGCACGTCAGGATCCTTGCAGACCTCCAGCGGGCTTTCGCCCGCCTTCGTCTTATCCAGGACTAGATCGTCCGGTTTCTAGCCTTACTGCCATGACTGAAGACCCTTTCGGATCCTTCGCCTCGCCAAAGCTGCGCGAATTCGGTTTCCCTTCGCCTCCCCTTCGTCAGGTTAGGCTCGCCATGACAGCAATCTCCCTGGCCCGTGTTTCTAGACGGAACATACGACCCTGGAAGGCTTTAGTCCCTTGCGGAACCTCTACCAAACTCCTTTTGGGCCGTACACGTCTGTAACCGGTTGGTTTCAGACACTTTTCATCCCCCTTCCGGGGTACTTTTCAACTTTCCCTCACGGTACTAGTATGCTATCGGTCTTGGTAAATTTTTAGCCTTGGATGCTACTTTCACCCATAGTCACTGGCCACTGCCAAGGCCAGATACTCTTGCTATGGCAGAATCCTATTCCTCTACGCTTACGGGGGTATCACCCTCTGCGCCAGCACGTTCCAGAGCACTTCAGCTCGAGGAACAGCATCCTGTACGCCATAGCACACCACATCTCTACCACGTTACCGTAGCAGATTCAGTTTGGGCTATTCCGTTTTCGCTCGCCGCTACTAGCGGAATCTCGTATTGATTTCTTTTCCTCGTCCTACTCAGATGCTTCACTTCGGACGGTTCGCCCTCCCAAGCGAAAAGCAAGGGAGTGTTGAGAGAGACCTCATTCGGAAATCCCGGGATCAACGGTCGCATGCACTTCCCCCGGGCTTATCGCAGCTTGCCACGTCCTTCATCGCTTACCAAGCCGAGTCATTCCCCAACCGGCGTCTTTGCACTATAACCAGGTACGCCATTTTTCTTCTTTACTATTGCAGCCCCGGAAACTCTACGCGAACATTTCCGTAAAGCCACAATTTTCACTCTGTCAGTTATTACGCTGACATCGTGGCACGTTTCCTGTGATCCTATACACGACGGTCACTGCGGATTTTGCTCCGCTACGTCCTTCATCCCCTGTAAAAACAGGGAACTGCATATACGGTATTTCGATCATACGAACACCCCACTATCAATCCTTTACACAAAGCTGCCCGGACCGTTAAACTAAGGAGGTGATCCAGCCGCAGGTTCCCCTACGACTACCTTGTTACGACTTCTCCCCCGTTGCTGACCCCAGGTTCGATAGCGCCAATGAGACGCCACCTCGCCAAGAACCAGCTTCGGTGAAGCGACGGGCGGTGTGTGCAAGGAGCAGGGACGTATTCACCGCGCGATGTTGACACGCGGTTACTAGGGATTCCATATTCATGAGGGCGAGTTTCAGCCCTCAATCATAACTGTGGTAAGGTTTGAGGGATTGCCTCCCCCTTTCGGGATCGGAGCCCGCTGTCCTTACCATTGCAGCCCGCGTGTGGCCCGAGGGTTTCGGGGCATACTGACCTGCCGTAGCCCCCTCCTTCCTCCGCCTCAGCGGCGGCGGTCCCTCTAATTAGCCCCTCTGCTCCTGAGAGCAGTGGTAGCAACTAGAGGCAGGGATCTTGCTCGTTACCTGACTTAACAGGACACCTCACGGCACGAGCTGGCGACGGCCATGCACCTCCTCTCAGCTTGTCTGGTAAAGTCTTCAGCTTGACCTTCACTCTGCTGTCGCCCCCGGTAAGATTCCCGGCGTTGACTCCAATTGAACCGCAGGCTTCACCCCTTGTGGTGCTCCCCCGCCAATTCCTTTAAGTTTCAGTCTTGCGACCGTACTCCCCAGGCGGCAGACTTAACGGCTTCCCTGCGGCACTGGGTTGGCTCGAAGCCAACCCATCACCGAGTCTGCATCGTTTACAGCTGGGACTACCCGGGTATCTAATCCGGTTTGCTCCCCCAGCTTTCATCCCTCACCGTCGAGCGCGTTCTGGCAAACCGCCTTCGCCACTGGTGGTCTTCAGTAGATCAATGGATTTTACCCCTACCCACTGAGTACCGTTTGCCTCTCCCGCCTCCTAGCTCTGCGGTATCCTCCGCAGCCCATCCGTTAAGCAGTTGGATTTAACGGAGGACTTGCAGAACAGGCTACGGATGCTTTAGGCCCAATAATCATCCCGACAACTCGGGGTGCTGGTATTACCGCGGCGGCTGACACCAGACTTGCCCACCCCTTATTCTGCACCATTTTTAGAGGTGCCAAAAGATACCCTTAGCGGGCATCACTCAGAGTAACCCTGTCAGGCTTTCGCCTATTGCAGAGGTTTCGCGCCTGCTGCGCCCCATAGGGCCTGGGCCCTTGTCTCAGTGCCCATCTCCGGGCTCCTTCTCTCAAAGCCCGTACCGGTTACAGGTTTGGTGGGCCATTACCTCACCAACAGCCTGATCGGCCGCAGTCCAATCCAAAGGCCATATAGATTTCGGCCATGGCTCATTCCAGAAACCTTGGCCTATCGCGGTTTATCCTCAGTTTCCCGAGGTTATCCACGTCCTTTGGGCATGTTGACTACGTGTTACTGAGCCGTATGCCACGCCTTGCGGCGTTGACTCGCATGGCTTAGTCCCACTCTGATAGCAGTCGGGTCCGGCAGGATCAACCGGAGTCAATCCTTTATTTTCTCAATTATAATGAGAGTACGGCCGGACAACTTGGTATTGTGCGGATTGTATTTGGGTGTTCGTGTGACCGAGTCAGATCCAATGTGATCATCGGATCTCCATAGTATGAGCGCAACTGGAGGTCAGTGAATCACAAAATGGCGCTTAGACCAAAACATCCTCACTGACGCCGCCTTGCATATTGCGTTCGAGCATCCATCCCTTTGCAGTACGCTGATATAAACCTTTTCGAACTTAACCGTTGAGCGTCACCAGTATCAAATATCAAATCAAAGCCTGAGTTAGTTAGTATTTTTACCTACGCTACAACAAGGAGCTAAATAAAGACTTTGAAAGAATTCCTTATATCATTACGTAATTCACCAGTAAAGGCAAACATGGTGCAGAGGATTTAGAAAATTTTTTGTCATTGCGGCATCCGGATTTGGTCGCCTGCGATGGACTGACTGGCAGACTAGATCGTATTTATCTTTTAGCTTTGCTCATTAGGCTCTGTTAACTTAAGGACTTCATTCCCAATTTTCACATTCAAAACACTGATAAAGTCAGGCAGGCTGTCAGAAAGTACCTTTGATATATCATGTAGGCTTCAAATAGCATAAGTACGGCACGCTCATAATGCCAGTCAATGTCACAGCAAAAGCAATCAATTGCTACCTATTACACAGAAGAGAAGAAGCAATATCGCTTTAAAGTTAGGAAATTTGGCTTAAGTTAACAGAGCCGCTCATTATATCTTAGCAGAATTATATATGGCAATCAG
>CAYXGH010000038.1:0-9454 GCA_964464485.1 uncultured Nitrososphaera sp. | reverse complement strand
GGCAATACACTTGGTATTGTCGAAAATGTGGATAAGACTGGCAATTTGCTTATTATACGCGGTAGAATTGATTCTAAAGAATACTCAGTTCCTAAGAATACTGTGATAAACGTAGATAAAAGTTCTGACAAGATAGTGCTTTATATGACAAGAGATGATTTCATCAAATACGCAAAAGTCTAGATGGAATGTGGCTGGAAGTTTTACACGAATAATTTGGCAGTCGCGTTTTTAATTGCAAAATCCTGCACAGGCCTATGAGATGGTATAATGATAGCAAGAAGGAGTCCTATAAAACAATTTTGACTAGATAAGAGCTTTAACAAGAAGATAAAGAATGAATGCCTTATACTGTAAATTGAATACGGCTAATCATTTTGGTGGCTGTAATAGATTTTCTTTTCTGATTATCTGCCTGTCGTCCACAGACTTTTAACAATCTAAGAACAACGTTATGTCACAGTCAGAAAATAATACAAGCAACTAGGTTTGGCTTCGTATATGAAGAAACAAAGGAGAGTGATAGCAAGTTCAGAAAGCCCAGCACCTCCTGATGAGGAATATGGATTTCAGGCCGCCGACTAGGAGACAATTTCAAGTAAGAGCATAAATTCGCTTAATGACATGAAAGAAAAGTGGAAAGTCCTCCTCTTTGGATCTGGGCAGTCCTAGTGGGCACAATAATACTTGCCAAATTCACTTTACGATGGTTAAGATTAAAGCGACTTGCAAGAGAGCCCAGAAAAAGGTAATAGGACAGGATCATAGTCAGAAATAATAAACTTATTTTATACTATGCCGCAGCGATATTGCCATGGCGAGTCAGATTATATCTACTGACAAACAATACCCTAAGCTCTCGAAGGCAGTTTCGGGGTACCTGGAGATAGACCACTTCAAAAATGCCGATCTGCACACGGGCTATTTCTGCTACAATTGCACATACTTCATTAAGGACAACCACTGCGCTATATTGGAAGATACCGGACCTGACGTTAACGGCCGAGAGTCTGGCACCATAGCACCACACGGTCTATGCACATTGTGGGACCCAAATGAGGAGGAGGCGCGATAAGGGTGACAGACATTGGACAGAAGATCAAAGAAGCTGCTGGCGCAGTCGATAATCTGACTAAGTTCAAGAAAAGGAGCAAGCTACAGGCATCATACATTGAATACGACAAGTTTGCCGACTCAAACTTGCACGAGGGATACTTTTGCTACAACTGTATCTACTGGATGAGCGCTAGCGGCGGCAAGTGTATGCTGGTAGAAGATAAAGGACCTGATGTGATGGGCAAGGTGTCAGACGTAATTGCACCGCATGGATGCTGTATGGCATACGAAGCTAACTATGACAAGCTGCACGACACACGGAGCCCAACTGAAGGTGTTGCAATAGATACAGAAAAGAATAAGAAAAAAGTCACGACTGCAGACGTCGTGTAACTTTTTTCTTCTTGGGCAGCTATTATGATCTTAATAAGGATAGTATGGGTAAGACGCTAAAAAATCGAGCAAGTTATAGAACATAGGTACCGGAAACTTTTACCGCTTTGCAATTAAAGCGGAAAGCGATACTATTGTAAATGGCAGAAAAGCTCAAAGACATAAAAAAGACGACTTCTGATGCGGTTGAGATAATAAGGGAACTTGGATCGCCAGATGTTCAGAATTCGCTTGAGAAGATTCGAGATACTGCCAAGGTTGGCAGCGAGATAATTAGATCGCTTAGAGAGCCAGCCATGGTAACTAACATTGAAAACATTCGTAAGACCACCGAGTCATTTGAAAAAACCAGTGCAAGAATTGAAAGGGTCACAATGGAACTGAAGAATTCGGGCCTACTTGACGAGGCAAGGGAAACAATCAAGTCCGCCAAAAACACTATCGACTCAGTAGGCGACAGCAAGAACATTGGTGAAACGATGGATGCCCTCAAGGAAATGCTGCGCTCTATTTCTGCGCTTGTAGATGAACTAAAACTCACTGTGGTGGAATCGAAAGGGTCAGGAACAATTCACAATATAGAAGAGACAATACGAGAGACGAGGAGCGCATTTACGGAACACAAATAGATGATGGATATAACTCCTGAGTAATCGTCAAGTCAATCAAGAATATTGCTGGAAGGATATATCAGTAAGTCTGCCCACAATGCTCGAAACAGTCAAGATAATCCGGCAAGTGGAGACTATCTTGAGGCTCCCTGCGGCGCAAGAAAATGCACGACAATTTGCTTAAACTGCAAGTGAGTTGAAGCAGCGCGCATCATTAGAGACCCTTACCACAGTGTAAGAAACGTATGTATGCTGATGTACGTGAAACTCCGCAGACAATCAGGAACAAGATCAAGTCATAGGCAGGAACAAGAGGTCATGATTACGACAAAAAAGAAAGGCGACAGCGGTAAGATATCCTTCTATCCTAAAGTAAAGTCTTCTATAATAAAACCTCGAGATGCTTTTATAGATCCTAATATCTAGGATAGGCATGAAATATAGAAGCAGAACTGATATAACTGCTCAAATTCTAGAAGCTGCAAATGGCGGCGTCACTAAAACTAAGATAATGTATAAGGCCTTTCTATCCTACGCACAGCTTAAGGAATACCTGACAGTGCTGATAGAAAATGGGCTGCTAGAGTATATCGAAGGAGAGCAGATCTACAGGACAACTGAGAAAGGTAATCGCTTCCTAAAGATATACAACCAGATTGGCGAATATGTAGCAGCTGACGTGTCTGAAAAGAAGTAGCAAAATAATCTATTTTAAATAACCAAGATCACAATCAGAATCGTGTCTCAAAAGCGGCGAGCAGCCATCCGGCGGGTGATAATCGTGACCGCCATATTCGCAACATTGGGTGTTGGGGTGAGCATTGCCATTATTGCTGCAGGCGGGGGCTTTGAGAGTTCTAGTCTAAACATCTTTGACCCGCCTTCAGAGGCAGACATTTGGAAGGTTGGCGATCACATCCAGGACGGAATGACGCTAGAATATGTCTTAACTTCCAAGGGCCAGACAAACTCACTTGAATCTGCGAGGGTATTGATGAACTTTGACCAGACTGGTGAAAATTGGAATGTCAGATTCACCATCGCAAACGGCACTGACCAGCCTACAGTAGACCACACATTAATAATGTCAAAAGAACTGACACGAGAGGGCCAGCTTGACGAGTCATTCAGGCCTTACTTTGAGCATTTACAGTCATCAATTCTTGCAGTCCGCGACATGGAGTACGGCGAAAGCCCAAAGTATCTCGTAGTGGGTGCGCCGTGGAATACAATATTTGTTGGCTCCTCTTCAGTAACAGTTAGGGTGACAAACGAAGAGCGTATAAGCACTTCGGCGGGGGTATATGACTCATTTGTGCTCAGTTACAAGCTCGCAGAAGAGACGAGCAAAATCTGGTTAGTTCGTGACATGCCGCTACCAGTCAAGGCAGAGGTATATGACGCAGAGGACAAGCTGCTGTACCAGTACGAGCTCACAAATGCGTCTGGCGTAGCGTCAGCAGCTACCGGCAACTCACTGTAAGCAACTTAAGAATTATTTGGAAAATAGACATTTTCAATCATCCAGTCACCGTACGATCTGATCCTCCTATCAATCTTGCACCAAAAATGTATCGAGCCCGGCAGGACTTCAATACTGCCTTTGGGCATGATTATTATCTTGGCGCCCTCTTTGCCTTCATACGTGTAGGCATCCTTCGTCTTAGCATCATCGCCTATGAGTTCGACTGCCTTTTGTTTCACAGTCTCTCTTGGCACAGGAAAAACCCTGCGAAATTTGTCAACTACGAGGCTAATATTTTCAGTGCCATATGAGTCAAGATCGGAGATCTTACCTGGTATTGGAAAGTGCAGTTGTAGATCGACGCTATAGTGCGATCCGACAAATTGTGCAAGCTCATTTACCTTCTGATACGCTATGTTGGGACTTCTCTTTAATGCTAGAGCAAGAGCGTCATGGTTGCGTTTGATATTAAGTTGCAAGTCGTCTATGAGGCTGGAAAATGATGTCCCCAATGCAGTTTTTTCTTACAATTTGCGGTTAATTAGCATTACAATTATTATAGCTCTTGGTAGGGATCTATACATGATTGAAATCTGATCAGCTCTTTGCCAAGGCAAAAAACATCTTGCCCGGCGGGGTTAACAGTCCGGTGCGCTTTTACGAGCCTTATCCTTTCTTTGCGACCTCTGCGCTTGGAAGCAAGCTCACTACTGTAGATCATCAGATCTACCTTGACTACTGTATGGGCTATGGAGCGATGATTCTCGGGCATGGCTATTCTTCAGTAATTGAAGCTGTGAGATCCCAACTTGATAAGGGGACGCTCTTTTGCGTGCCTACAGAATGCGAGATCAAGCTTGCGGAAATGATATGTCAGGTTGCGCCGTGCGGAGAAATGGCGCGTCTTGTCAATACCGGATCTGAAGCCACAATGCATGCCATCAGACTTGCCCGCGCTTTTACAAAGAAAAAAGGAGTGATTAAATTTGAAGGTGGATACCATGGTACGCATGATTATGTTCTTGTCAAGGCGGGATCAGGCATGGCTAGCTTGCCTGCATCAGAGGGAATGCTTGAAGAGGCGTCAGCTCACACGAAAGTTGTGCCGTACAACAACCCAGCTGAGCTTGAGCGCGCAATTGAAAAGAACCGTGATACTGCATGTGTCATAATGGAACCTGTGCTTGCAAACATTGGGCTTGTGTTGCCAGAAAAGGGATACCTTAATGAAGTAAGAAAAATAACCGAGCAGAACAATATTATCCTGATATTTGATGAAGTGGTCACCGGCTTCCGTCTTGCACTTGGTGGCGCCAGTGAGTTCTTTGGAATCATGCCAGACCTCGTCACATTTGCAAAGGCACTTGGCAACGGCTTGCCGATAGCAGCAATCGCAGGTAAGAAAGAGATAATGGACAAGCTCGCACCTGCCGGTAGCGTCTATCAGGCAAGTACATTTGCTGGCAATCCTGTGTCTGTGGCAGCAGGCATTGCTACACTGGAAACATTGAATGAAGCCAAGAATACGATATATCCTAGGATCGCCAAAACATGCGATAGCATTGTTGGCGGCATCAAAGATATGCTGGCTAGAGCGCAGCTTGACTGCACTGTCAATTCCATAGGCTCAATGTTCCAGCTATTCTTTACTAGCGAAAGAGTAAAGGATGAATCTGGTGCCAAGAAGGCAAATGCAATAATGTTCCGCAAATTGTTTGACGAGCTGCTAAAGCAGGACATCTTCATCCCTCCTTCGCAGTTTGAAACTTGCTTTTTATCGTACGCACACACTGAAGACGACGCGGACAAGACAATAGAGGCATACGGCAAGGCATTTCGTGAAATAAAGAAATGATGAAGACAATACGAGTCGGAACCAGAGGCAGTAGACTTGCAATAGCGCAGACAGAGATAGCACTTGTCGCCTTACGTAGGGCTCATTCCCAAGTACGATTTGAAGTAATCCCGATAAGCACCAAGGGTGATGTTGATAAGAGGCCGCTCTTTACCCTAGACGAAAAGGGAATCTTTGAAAGAGAAGTGAACGAAGCAGTCAAGCAAGGCGACGTTGACTTTGCAGTCCATAGCCTCAAGGATATCCCATCAGACCTGTCAAATGATCTTTCGGTGGCATGCATTCCCAAGAGGGCGAGCCCAAACGACGTGCTTGTCACCGATGATGGACAAAAACTGAAAGATCTAGTACCTGGATCAGTCGTTGGCACGAGCAGCCTTCGGCGGGTTGTGCAGCTGACAAAAGCTAGGCCAGATCTCAATGTCAGACCTATAAGGGGTAATGTCGAAACAAGAGTGAAAAAGGTGATAAGTGGCGAGTACGATGCAGCTGTTCTAGCAGAGGCTGGCCTTGCCAGATTAGGCATGAAGGATGTTATTGCCCAGCGTTTTAGCATCAGAGATTTTGTACCAGCGCCCGGTCAGGGGGCTATAGCCATCGTGTGCAGGCGTGATCACACTACACTTGCTGGCATGCTCCAGCAGATAGAGGATCGCCATTCCCGCACAGCAGTGCTTGCAGAAAGAGCACTGATAAGAAAGGTAGAAGGGGGCTGTAGGTTCCCGCTTGGAGCAGTGGCAATAACCAATGATGACAAGATAACACTTTATGCAAGCGTGTTTTCTGCAGATGGCAAGCAGAGCATTTACGTCAAAAAGATAGGCAGAGCAAGCAAGCCAGAAGAGCTGGGCTCCACGGTAGCAAACATGTTGGTAAAGCAAGGAGCAATGGATCTGGCAGAAGGTTGGCGTAAAGCAGTAGACGAGTGGAACAAGAAACTATGAAAAAGGGTAAGGTGTTTATCTGCGGAGCCGGTCCCGGCGACCCCAAGCTGATGACGCTTCGGGCAATGGAGCTTTTGAAGACCTGCGATGTTGTACTATATGACAGACTAGTGGGCAAGGAGATAATCGACCAGATACCTGCAGGATCAGAGAAAGCCTATGTTGGAAGAATGGTTGGCGACCCAACTACGCATCAAGACAGGACGAATGAGCTTATGGTGAAATACACGAAAAAGGGTAAGACCATACTGCGGCTCAAGGGCGGCGACCCATTCATCTTTGGACGGGGGGCAGAGGAGGCTGAATACCTCATCAAGTGCGGGATCGAGTTTGAAATAGTACCCGGCATTACTTCATCCATTGCCTCACCAGCATACGCCGGCATTCCGCTAACCCACCGTCGGTATTCCTCTTCAGTTGCCATAGTCACCGGGCACGAGGATGCGAAAAAAGACAAGCTGGTGGTCAGATGGGACAAGCTTGTCGGTGCGGTCGACACTATAGTTGTATTGATGGGTATTGCCGAGCTGGATCAGATTTCACGCAGTTTGATAGAGGCTGGAATGAAAAAAAGTATCAAGGTTGCAATTGTTGCAAGTGGCACAACTGATAAGCAGAGGATTGTCAAGGGTACACTTGGCACCATTGCAAAACTTACAAAAAAAGCCGATATCCGGCCCCCTGCGGTAATCGTGATAGGAAGGGTCGCCGGACTGAGCGATAAGCTCGACTGGTTCAAGAGAAAGTGACAGAAATATGCCTGGATTAAAAAATAAAATCCTTGCGATCACTCGAAGCGAGCGCGACGCAAAAGAATTTTTGCAGTCGGTAAGGGAGCAAGGGGGCAGGGTGATAGCGCTTCCCGCAATAGAGATAGTGCCACAGGGTCCGGAAGTGGCAGAGGAGTTCCTTGACAAACTCCGCAAGAAAAAGCACTATTATTGTGCGTTCATGAGCCAGCAGGCAGTAAACATCCTGTTTGACCTTGCCCGGGACAAGATAGCACCAGTTCTGAAATCTACTACTGTAATTGCAGTAGGCCCAAAGACAAAGCAGAGCCTTGAAGAGCACGGTATAAAAGTTGGGCTAGTACTAGAAAAATTCTCTTCATTTGGACTCGTCAACCTCATGTCTGGAATAGAGCCAGCAGGGAAAAAGATAATCATCCCTCGAAGCGGTGCTGCAAATGACTTTGCCACCGAGGCCTTGATCCGCCTTGGGATGGACGTTGATGAAATTCTCCTCTACACCGTGCGCACAAGGGCGGTCGAGCCCATATGGAAGGAATTTTGTGATCTATTGTTACAAAAAAGGGTGAATGCTGTTATTTTTACTAGTGCCTCAAATGTTAACTCATTCTTTGAAATAATGGCCAAGGTGTCCAAAGATGAGTTACAACTGGATAACCTTACCAAGGTAGTTTCGATAGGCCCCCTTACTAGTAAGGCGCTTAGAGACCTGGGCATTGTATGCTTTGAAGCTGAGGAGCATACTGTAAGCGGTGCACTCGAAATTGCAAAGCAAATCCTGTAACTCTTTTTAGTCTTTATGACGCATATTGGGCATGACCCAAGGAACTACAACAAAAGAAGCTGCCCTGCTCGAAGATTCAACATTCAATGTGATAACTCAGATTGAAAAGAAGGCCGATTTTCTGTATTCATCTGTTGAAAAATACATTCGCGATGCAGAGAAAGACAACAAGCCTGAGCTTGTCAAGCTGTGGAGCACTATGAAAGAAGACGAACAAAAGCACCTAAAAATGCTGCGCGAACATCTAGTAAAGGAAGTAAAAGAAAACAAACTATAGTAGGCAAAATTCAAGGCTATGCTGTGCGTCAGGTCTCTGTCTATCATCAGCAGATCTCTTAATTTTCCCCTGTACAAGATATTCAACCCCTATTGGACCTGTAAAATACTGCCTAAGCGTGCCAGATTCTGGCTTACTTGAGCAACATGCTTTTCGTTGAGCCTTTATGTATATTCTTTGACCTAACTGTGTAGGCCAGTACATATGCATAGAAGCATTGTCTCTGTGATGTCGGCTCTGGACTCTGCCTATGTAACTGTTCGTAGATTTTACTGGATGTGCATCGCTATCTGTCAGGCCTACTTTTAATTTTGAAACTCGCCTATATGCAGAAAATATATTGTATATCTATTCACTTGACAAGTGGCTCGATGACAACATTATTTTTTTGCATATTTCTTTGTAGATACTAAAAAGCAGGCAAAACAACTAACTGTTGGTATGATATATAAGTTCGGTTGTTGTCTCCTTTTGTTCTAGAAGATCAAAATTAGTTTGTAGGTATTCCCACTTAACTCACTTTTGTCTCCACAGACTGGACCTTCCCATCCAAAGTATTTGGCTTATCCCGTCTTTCGTCGATCCTTATTGTAGAGATCACCCGCTTGGCTCCAACTGATTTAGCAGAATCATGAGCGGCATGTATTGCTTGAAAGATATCGTCTAGGTTGTCTGATTCTACCTGGGTGCTCATTGGAGTGAGAGTTACCTTTTTAAGATTCTTTATATTGCGAATTGCATCGTAGGCAGCTGCTATTTCTTTGCCGATACTTGTATCAGAAGTGCCAATCGGCACAATGCTAATTTCAGCAATTACAGTTGACAGGTTACTCATTCATTCAATATTGGCAAGTTTTACTAATTAACTGTTTTATTTAGTCTGTATGTGCAACCAATTCAAACTGAGGAATAATAGCCTAGTTAGCATACTACTAACAATTGCCTTTTAGCGATTCTTCTCTCGATGTATGAAAACTATTCATTTACTACCTCTCTTGTCTTCCACCCCTAATAGTTCAACATCTGTATATGTAACTGCCATCTGATCTTTCATTTGTGATGAGGCCTATAATCTTGTTTCCCCTAGTTCTTTATCATTATCCGCGGTTTCTTTAAAAGCTGATGGGGCAGAAGAACTCTAGATGAGTGGCCGCTCGAGTAACCTTGCTAGATTAGCGGAATATAGAAAAAATGTTAGACAAAAAAGTGAATTAGATATGCTTTATTTTCCGATTATTTTTATCCTTCCTCTTCTATCTAACAACTGAAATTTCTTAGGGGCATTTGCACGCGTGATTCTAAACTCTTTGTCCCCGTTAT
>CAYXGH010000037.1:0-9558 GCA_964464485.1 uncultured Nitrososphaera sp. | reverse complement strand
GATGAGGTTATTGTCGTGTTCAGCGACACCGATAGTTCAATAAGGTTTGATATTCCAAAATCGGAGATATCTACAGCAGGGGCTTCTGTCATTGCAAACGAAGACCTGCTGTTCCGATACAGAACTCACAGAGATGCGCCAATGCCGGAGGCCAGAGCTTTAAGAGCTTCAGTGCAAGAAATACAGACGGCAGCTTCAGAACAGTTAGAAATTGAAAAGAAGAGCACAACTGCGGACTCAATAATGGAAGAAGGAAGGCAGCTTGCGACAGTGCCAAGACCTGAAACGACTTCTGTGTCAACGCCGGAAGGATATATTGACACTGAGTCAGAAATATCAAAGAAGATGAAGAGGGCACTTGCGGAGCTCAAAGAGATAATAGTGGCAGGGACCAGAGTTGTCAAGAATAAAGCCAAACAAGCACAAGAGACCGCCGCAGAAAAGCAGGTAGAAATGGACGCAGAGGCGATATCAAGAATGGGTGACCTTGCAATGAGGTTTGCAGACTCGTTTGAGGATGTGCTGTCTGAGATAAGAACAAGGACGTATACAGAGCAGGTGCAGATCTACACCGGCTTTATAAAGCTGATTGACCAGCAGCGCACTTTAGTGGTTGCACGTCGAGACTTTGCTGAGAGGTTGAAGGACTCAATTAATGTCCCAGTAGTCGAACCTGGAGACATGGAGACCCGCAAGTTGAAAGCTCCACCTGAGCTTCCAGAGGAGCTTGAGGAGAGCGGAACTTTACCTGAGCGCAAGAGCACAACTACTACCACTACAAGAAGAAGGAAGCGAACAGGCAGTAGTAAGACAACAAGAAGAAAAGCCTAGTAATGTAAGCGCGAGTTTTCGTAGAATTCTCGGTCCTCTTCGGCCATCACTACTTGCTTGTGACAATTTTCACACAGTAGATACCTAGCGCTCGCAGGCAGCACTTTCTTGCACCTGCCGCAGAATTTCTTCAACAATTGTGATAATGTGCACTTCTAAGATAAAACTATGACAACAGAAATCTAATTAAGGATGATCTTCGCCATCAAAATGGCCGACTGCATTGGCTTTGCAAAATGAAGTTTCCAACGCGTTATCTTATGCAACCAGTAAGGGATTTCAAATACATCCTAACGCGTTTGCTATGTTAAAGGGCCTTGATGTCGATGTGCTCAAGATAATTCAGGAAATAATCAAGATGAAAAAGCCTACGAAAAATGCAGTAATAGTAGTTGACGACATCAAAACTTTACTAGAGCCAAAAAAACAGGAAGGTCCAATCGAGCAGACGTGCACGGTGCTCGTCGATCCTACACCCAAGGTTACCACTGCAGAGGGGGTAGAGGGCTATACAGCGTTATTTCGCAGCAGATTTGAGAAGACGATGCGCATTTTGGCCCAGCGGCCAGACAGCAAGCGCATATCAAAAGTGTCGGCTGTCAAGCAGAGAGTCAGGATCAGCAAGCAGGCTGAAAGAGGCGAAAAGAGCCTCCATGGCGCCGCTAGCTCGATCATAGTTGCCGGCCTCTTAATGTCAAAGCGCACCAAGAAAATTGATGTTGAACTAGCAATTGACGATTACACAGGGATCCTAACTGCCATTTCTACGGTAGATGATGTAAAAAAGCAGACCTCAACTCTTGCGCTTGACCAAATGGTCATGCTTGAGCTTGAAAATGGCAAGGTAAGGCCAGGGTTGACGATCAAGAGCGTCATGATGCCCGATATTCCTGACCATTTGCCCAACAAGAGCAAGTCGGAAGCCTACGCGGTATTGATCTCTGACTTGCATGTTGGTAGTAAGTATTTCATGAAGACGGAGTTTTTGAGGTTCTTGGACTGGTTGTCCTCATCATCGTCTGATGATGATGAGGACATTGTCAAGAAGATCAAGTTCCTATGTGTTGGAGGTGATCTGATCGACGGCATTGGCATATTTCCAAATCAGGACAAAGAATTGTTGGAAATAGACGCGGCAAAGCAGATGAGCCATGCTGCACAGTTGCTGGCAAAGGTTCCTAAACATATCAAAGTATTGGTGATACCTGGCAACCACGACCTTGGGAGAAGGGCACTTCCACAACCTGCGATCCCGAGGAAGGATCTGGGTGAGCAGTTTTACGGTCTTGAAAACTGTATGATGCTTGGCAACCCTGCTTTTGTTGAACTCAATGGCGTCAAGGTGTTAATGTATCACGGCCAGGGCCTTGACGACATCATCGCAACAACACCAGGGCTGAGCTATTCCAAGCCATCAGAGGCGATGAAAGTGCTTCTTAAGGCTCGCCACCTTGCTCCAATATATGGCGAGCGCACACCTATAGCTCCAGAGCAAGAGGACATGATGGTTATTACCGAGGTGCCTGATATTTTTCACTCAGGGCATGTACATGTGGTCGATGTGCAGAGCTACCGCGGCACTCTTGTTGTAAATTCAGGTGCGTGGCAGAGTCAGACAAAATACCAGCAGACAATGGGCATAACGCCGACGCCTGGCGTGGCCGTGATAGTCAACTTAGCAACGCTTCAACCTGTTGTGTATGATTTCAATCAATGAGTGATGTAAGATTGATATCGTCTTTGAGGGCTTCTTCAACTGTCGTTAGTGATATCATCACCTTGATCTTTTGAGATCTACCGTAGCGGCCTTGATTAACTATGTCCGTCGAAACTAAACCTAGTAAATCCAGCTCGTTTATTATCTGAGTCATACGCCGTTGTGTAAGCGGTTTTTGTTCTGTCTGTTTGCAAAGTGATAGGTAAATATCATATACCTTGCCAGTTGTTCCATTTCTTGATTTTAAGATAGCAAGAATGACAAGTTTATGATGCGCTGGCGCATTCTTTAGTGCGACAAAAGGTGCATCTATTTCAATCCTATCTTCGCTGGCGCGTACATGTTTTTCATCGACCCTGGTGGTACCTTCTCTTTCTGCAAGCTCGGCCGCAACTCTCAACAAGTCGATTGCCTTTCTTGCGTCGCCATGCTCTCTTCCCGCTATTGCTGCACACAAGTTGACTGCCGCTTCAGAGATTGCGCCTTCATTGAAGGACAGCTTGGCGCGCTCTTGCAATATCTGACGCAGCTGATCTACTGTGTATGGGTTGAAGACTATTTCCTCCTCGCTGAGGCTACTTCTTACTCGTGGATCGAGTTTGTCCTTGAATGTAAGGCTGTTAGAGATTCCTATAAGTGTAATAAAGCCACCCTTCATTCTCTGGTTGGCTCTTGTAAAATTATAAAGGATATCGTCACCACTCCTGTCTACAAGCGAATCTATCTCATCTATCACCAAGACAAGGTGAAGTTTTTTCCTTTGTATGAAGTTCAAGACCCTGTCCGTTGCTTCACCCATCGACAAGCCGGTAAAGTGCACTTGCTTTTCCTGCTCCTTGTTGATTCCAAGCTCTTCTGCGATTTCAAAAATCACCTTATAGGCGCTACCTCCTGCAATCTTTGCATTTATAAAAAGAACCGTGACATCTGTCTCTAGCTCGCTTGCCTTTTTTGCTAGCCTATCTACGACGCTTCTTGCTGCTGCAGTCTTACCGGTGCCAGGCTTGCCAAATAAAAGAAGGTTTGACGGCCTAGCACCTTTAAAAATTGTAGACAATACTTGTGCAAGTGCCTTGGTCTCTTCGTCCCTGAAAGGTAATTTTTCCGGTACATAATCAATAGTCAGGGCTTGACGATTCTTAACAAGTGACCTGCCACTTGCCGCCTTTGTGAAAATGTTATCAATGTCAGAGCTCAATTATTATCTATCATCTCACTCCTGTGTTCAATTTTAACCCGCCGCCCCCTGTTTTTCTTTTGCAGAATAAAAGTTTGTTAACTTTCTCTTAACAGTGATATTAACAAGTCATTTTTAAACTACAAAATCAATTATAATTAACTGTTGTATCATATTGATGACACGAGTTAATGTAAGCTTAGAGGAGGCTCTGCAGAAGAAAGAAAGGGGTGGCGGCCTGCAAGTATATTGCCAACATAATTAACTATGTTAGCAACATTAGAACATCAATATAGAAAAAGACATAAAATTAACCCCTTTATTTCCACTGGAGCGTTAACGTCGACACCAATGCTGTTAACAGCACAGATTGGAACCCCTCCATTTCCACTGGAACAGAGATCCGATAGTTCTTTACTACAAGATTAGTTAACTAAAGATACTTGTTAACCAAAATTGCCTCTCTCTCATACACAGTTAATATCAGCTAAGCTGTTTGTTATCAACATTGGCATAGCTCATGTTAAGTGTTAATACTTTAACAAGTTAAGTCACCTTTACGCATATGAACTCTGGAAAGAAGCGGTTCAAGATAGAACTGGAGGATGCAGAAGGAAGCAAGTATAACCTCTCACTAGAAGGCAATATATCAAAAGAGAAGATGATGAAAATGGTCGAGTTCATGGATCTCATAAACATTGAATCAGATGGGAACAATGAAAATGAGACCTATAGGAGCAACAGAGCAACCCCTGCCTCAGTTGGCGACAAGATATGGAGTCTAGTTGAGGGCAAGTTTCCATATGGTGGGTTTACCTCTACTGATATCCTCGAACTGTATGAGGATCAGTACAATGAGCCTATCAAACTAAGCATTATCTCAACCTATCTTTCGAGATACGCTGAACGTGGCCGGCTAATAAGAACCCGACAAGGTAAAGAGTGGATCTATAAGGTGACTAGACAACAACCGATGCAGCCTCAGCCCTCTTCTTCAACATCTCTCGACCTGCATCTGTGATGTTATAGCGGAAAGGTTTGATGTTAATGTCTCTATTGACAAGACCTAGGTCATGAAGTTTCTTCATTAGGCGGGCTGTATGTTCTCTTGTCCTGCCTATAGCAAGTTGGACTTCTCTTGATGATCGCGGTCTTTCAGCCAGCAATTTGAATATATAGTCAGTTGTACTATTGACTTCCTTCTCAATTACAGCATGTTGCGTGACTGTCACAGGCTCGCTCATGAGCGCTACGTGAGGTTGTGGTTGTGATGGATCTTGTGACACTTCCTTATGCGGTTGGACTCTACTCTCTACGATATCGACCTTGGCTCGAAGCTCTGCAATCACTTTATCATAGTCACGCAGCCTGCGAGTATACTCAAGAACGACTGCTTCAATAACTGCCTCGTTGGTTTTATACTGGCCTTTTTCAAATGTGGTCTTGAGCCTAGTATAGACTGTCATACTCGCCATCCCTACCAGAAAAGCAAAGATTCCTGATATCACTAAGTCACTACCTAAGGAGGTCAGGTCCATAATCATATCACGACATTATTTCAAAATACCGTGATTTAATATTTTAGAATAACCTTGTTTCACAACTTGGATACTCTTTTTATCACTTCATTTATCACAGATATCACATCATCCACGTTCAGCCTAGACACAGCATCACTACTTTCTGAAGCAAATATCACAGCTAACTGTTCTGCTAGCTTGCTTAGTGTTGCTGATGCATCCGACTGAACGATTCCCATCGACTGCAAAAGCACCATACTGTAGAGGACGGAAATCACCTTCTTACGGCATTGCTTGACCTGCCTATAATAGGCTCCTGAACTGATCTTTTCAGGCTTGCCGCCCCCTTGTAGCTGTTTCGAGATTATTGAAAGCTGTCGTGGTGTAAATAGAGAATTTGCAACAAGATAGGCATAAAGAGCACTAGAATTAGATCCTCGGTTTGCCATAGAAACTATACAAATTTGTATAGTAGCCACAGTATTAGAATCTTGGTAGCATTAAACTTTAAAACGACATCTCTCTTTAAGAGGGAAGTGGCATTAGGAAAGGTCGAACAATACCTTCGGGATGAGATAAAGAATCATGGCACAATTTGCCTTCCACTTCTTGATTCTGAAAATTCAACAGATGCGGCATCAATTGCAAAAATAGTAGAGGAAAGAGGAGCTTCTGCAATACTTGTTGGTGGATCCTCTATCATTGACCAATTAGAGCTAGCCAAACTCGTCACCGAAATAAAATCGACGGTTAAAGTGCCTGTGATATTGTTTCCAGGAAACGTCACAGGCGTATCACCAAAGGCTGACGCGATTTTGTTTAGCTCCCTCCTCAATTCAGAAAACACATACTTTATTACTGAAGCACAGGCATTGGGTGCGTTGGCAGTCAAGAAATACGCAATAGAGCCGCTGCCAACCGCATACATTATAGTGGGTGAGGGAACTGCCGCCTGGTTCGTGGGTAGGGCCAGGGGAATCCCATTCCATAAACCCAATCTTGCAGTGATGTATTCATTGGCGGCTCAGTATATGGGCATGCGCTTTGTGTATTTGGAGGCAGGCTCTGGCGCAGCCAAAAATGTGCCACCAGAAATGGTGGCGATGGTAAGGAAGCACTATGAGGGCACGATCATTGTGGGTGGCGGCATAAAGTCACCAGAAATTGCAGGCCAAGTAGCTAAGGCAGGTGCTGACATTATTGTCATTGGCACTATGATAGAAAAGGAGGGCAACTGGCAAGAAAAATTTTCGTCAATAGTCAAGGCCATTAGGGTGCGATGAGACCATATGATGTTGGAGGAAGCTGAAACCCATCTGAAAGATGTCCGCATGCCGGCATTCTATTGGCGGTATCATCAGAGTATTCTGAAGAATGTTAACAAGGGCTACCAACATGCACTTAAGGCTCGACGGCGCGGAATTGACGCAGCAGACATCATCGAGCCCAAGATTGCATATGACTTAGCAGACAGAGTTGCCAAGATGCACGATATAGACATTGCAGACAGGCT
This sequence comes from uncultured Nitrososphaera sp., assembly GCA_964464485.1. Lineage (GTDB taxonomy): Archaea > Thermoproteota > Nitrososphaeria > Nitrososphaerales > Nitrososphaeraceae > Nitrososphaera. The sequence continues at coordinate 2,800 of CAYXGH010000037.1, read as the reverse complement.
TCGTGCCCTTTTGTCACAGACGACCAAGGAAAAGGCCGCGCTAAAGATAGCGGAAGAAATCGCAGCCGGCGAATACGGTTCAGGCGATCTGAAAACTCGGCTTGACAGTGCCGTCAGGGTTTCCCTAGCCGTAGTCACTGAAGGTGTGACTGTTGCTCCCCTACAGGGGATATCAGACGTCACGATCAAGAGCAATGTCGACGCCTCACAATACCTGTCGATATCCTTTGCTGGCCCCATCAGATCAGCAGGCGGCACCGAAGCTGCACTAACCATGCTCATTGCTGATCATGCAAGAAAGGTGGCCGGTCTTGACAGGTATATAGCAAATTCGTTTGATGATGAAACCGGTAGGTTCGTCGAAGAGCTCAGGATCTATGAGCGCGAAGTCATGGGTTTTCAGTTCAAGGTTCTAGACGAAGATGTAGTGAAATGCATTTCAAACCTGCCAGTAGAGCTAGACGGTGTTGACACTGACCCCGTGGAAGTAGTTGGGCATAAGAACATGCGCCGGATTGCGACTGACAGAGTACGCGGAGGTACGCTTAGAGTCATGAATGATGGGCTCATTGGCAGGAGCAGGAAGCTATTGAAGCTAGTTGAGACACTAAATCTGGATGGCTGGAGCTGGCTGAAAGAACTCAAAGGGGCAATCCAGACGGGTAATGATGACGCTGTACACCATAGGATGTCGGAGGTCATCACAGGCAGGCCCGTGCTTTCAATGGCAAGAAGGATAGGTGGATTTCGCTTACGTTATGGCCGCTGCTATAACACTGGCTTTGCAACCGTAGGAATACATCCAGCAGTGCCGGCCTTACTTAACTATGCAATTGTCGTTGGTACCCAGATCAAAATGGACATGCCTGGCAAAGCGTCTACTATAGCTCTTGTCGACACTATTGAACCGCCAATCGTCAGGCTAGATGATGGCAGAGTTGTACAAGTGTCTACTGTAGAGCAGGCCGAACGGATTCGCCCCCATGTCAGTAAGATCCTGTACCTTGGCGACATGCTAATAAGTTACGGGGACTTTCTCGAAAATAATGCCCAGCTGCCGCCTGCAAGCTTCGTAGAAGAAATATGGAGACAGCAGTTACGTTCAAAGCTGCCTACAATGCAGGCATCAGACCTTGACAGGGAGAGGCTGATTCAGATGGCTGAAAACCCACTTGTTCTGCCGTCAGTTGACGAAGCATTTGAAATCAGCAAAAAACTTGGATTGGCATTGCATCCAAAGTATTTGTTCTATTGGGATTCCCTCACGGTTGAGGAAGTACTCTACCTGAAAGACAGGCTATCTAGTGACGTGCTGTTGCCCTTTGACACTAAATTAAAGGACATCTTAGAGCGGCTGGGCATAGTCCATTCTATAATGCATGACCAAATCAGCCTTGATGACCGCAACCAAGCAACTTCATTGAGAAGGCTTATCGGCGGGCCAGCCGTTGTTGAATCAAACAATGCCATAGAATTTGTCAACAAGACATCCGGCGTTCTTGTGATGCCCAAGTTTTCTTCTGCTATTGCTGTGAGAGTCGGCAGGCCAGAAAAGGCAGCTGAGCGCAAGATGAAGCCGCCAGTACATGTGCTCTTCCCAATCGGGGCAAAAGGCGGCTCAACTCGCGACATCCTAAAGGCCTGTAAAGAAGACTCCTTCTATACCCAAATAGCGAACAGATATTGCAATAGCTGCAGGTTGCCCTGTATCGGCACGCATTGTAGAGTGTGTGGCGCTTCGGCTATGCTGCGCAACCTGTGCGTCGTATGCAGAAAGGAAGTTGAAGATGGGGAAAAATGTGCACGTTGCGGAAAAGAAGGTCGAACTTACTCCTCAGTCAATTTTCCGCTCAAGTTCGCGCTGGAGCAGGCAAAGAAAAAGCTGGGCGTAGATCCGCAAGAGCCTTTCAAGGGAGTCAAGTCGCTCATGAGCACCCATAGATCCGCAGAGCCTTTGGAAAAGGGGATCCTGCGCCAAAAGCATAGTCTCCATGCCTTCAAGGATGGCACGATCCGATTCGATGCTACCAATGAGTCCCTCACTCACTTCAAGCCCGCATGGATATCTGTAAGCATTGAGAAGTTAAGAGAGCTTGGATACACACATGATTATCTTGGCAGAGATCTAACCTCGCCAGATCAGATTGTAGAGTTGATGATGCAGGATGTCATAATCCCTCGCGACTCTGCAAAGCACCTTGTTAATGCAGCGAAGTACATTGATGAAGAGCTTGTCAAGTTATATGACTTAGAGCCATTTTACAGCTTGTCTTCACTTGATGGTCTTATTGGTCACCTGATCGTAGGTCTTGCACCACACACATCGGTAGGCATTGTGGGAAGGATAATTGGCTTTGCTGATTCGCAGGTCTGTTTGGCATCGCCAATATGGCACTCTGCCAAGCGCCGGGACTGTGATGGCGATGCCGACTCTGTGATGCTCATAATGGATGCATTTATGAACTTTTCCTATGACTTTTTACCAGACAAGATAGGTGGGCTGATGGACGCGCCGTTACTTATACAGCCTATTGTGCTCCCACACGAGGTTCAGCGTCAGGCGCACAACGTAGATATTGCAAGCACGTACTCGCTTGAATTCTATGAAGCAACATGGAAGCAGGCCAAGGCTGTCGACATAGCTGACATGACAGAGACCATCAAGAACAGGATAGGCGATCCACGTCAGTTCTTTGACTATGGCTTTACCCATTTAACCGACACGCTCGTAACAAAGGCACAGAGGAGCGCCTACTCTACTCTTAACACTATGGAAGAGAAGTTGAAAATGCAGTTTGAT
>CAYXGH010000036.1:0-9571 GCA_964464485.1 uncultured Nitrososphaera sp. | reverse complement strand
TAATTCCCATAACTATGGAGACTTTTACCGTATTTAAATTTACTGCGTCGCTCAAAGAGCGGCTAAAGGATTCAGGAATCTATATAATATATTCAAACTATTTGAATGTCATAATAAATCTCGAGTGATTGTTTTGGTTAGGGTCTTCATTAATGGGTATGGAAATATAGGGCGCCGTCTTGCAAGCGCACTGGCAGTCGATAAAGAGATCCAGTTAGTTGGCATTGCGAAATATAGCATAGATGACAAGGTGAAGGAGGCGCTCAAAAACCGTTATGATGTCTACGTGCCAAACGAAGCAATCGGAAACTTCAAAGAACGAGGCTATAACGTGACGGGCTCAATTGAAGAGGCAATCGAGCGATGCGATTTAGTGGTGGATGCGGCGAAGGAAGGAGTAGGGTACGACAATAAGAAAAACTTCTATGAGCCTATGAACAAGCCTGCAATATTTCAGGGAGGAGAAGAAAGGAATGGCGAACGGGCAGTAGCGGATATGATCCACAACTCACGCGTCAACTATGACAAGGCTGCAGGCAAGACATATGTCATACAAGGCAGCTGTAATGTGTCCGGCATGGGGAGAGTAATGCAGCCACTAATTGAAAAGTTTGGCGATAGAATCAGGCGATTTGATATCGAACTTGTCAGAAGGTGGGCAGATCTTGAAGACACCAAGGCGGTCAAGGACTCAATTGAATGGGACAGGAATCCCCACCATCAAGATGATGTCAAGGACTTTATCCCCAACGCTAACCTATATGTAGATGCTTTCAAGGTACCGTCAAGGATGATGCACCTACATCAGATGTTTGTTCGGTTTAGCGATGGGGTGGTGCCAACCAAAGATGAGATACTAGAACGCTTCCGAGACGAGTTTGGAGTCGCAATTATCATCTCAGCCAAAGGCACAGGAGATGTTAGAAAAAAGGCCCTGGAGCTTGGATTTCCTCATGGTGACACTAACATGGTGCATATTCACCAAGATATCTTGAGAGTTCAAGATGACACGGTCAAAATAGCTTACTCTGACGACCAGACAGGCATGGTGATACCGGAGAACCATTTGCTTATTCAATCGATGATATTTAAGCGATCAAGAGATGAAGCACTTAGGAGAGCTGACAATCTATTTCAGATGAGCAAGAGGCGCACGATATTAGAAGAGGAATTTAAATGATATTTTTGTCTAAGCTTTGAATTGCATTTCCACCCTCCTCATTAATTAGAGAAGAGTCATAAGATAAGGTCCTGTTGTATTATCAAAGTGTTAACCTGTTCTGTTCAAATCATTCCAAAAAGTGGCAGACACAAAGACAGAATGGTTCAAATAGTGTTTTGATCCAGAGCATGTTGATTAGCCTAAATGCAATCAAGCAAGGAATGCGCCCTCTGTGCAACTATACTCCCTACTGAGAGTGAGGTAAACATTTGCAACGAATGCATCAAATGTGCAGACTGCTGTGTCGGCCTCGAAAAGTTGAAGGAATAAAAGGCTATTCTACCATTTTAAGTGTGTCAGTTGTTGTCACAATCCCAATTACATTGCCCTTCTCGCTTACCAAGATACACTTGGCAAATCTTACAAGTGGAATAAGCGCTTTGGCCGGCGTCGACACATCGACTATAGGAGGCGGCGGTTCCATCGCTTGGATAACGTACATATTCTTGAGATCCTTCTCATTTTTTTCTAGCATCACCTTGGCAAGTCCATCCTCTGTAAGTATGCCTACAACCCGGGAAGAGTCAAATACTGGGATCTGGCTAATTGAGTTGACACGCATAATATCTATTGCCTTGTGAAGCTTTTCGTCCTTTTGTACTGAAATTGGCCAGCGGCTGCAAATATCTCCAGCCTTCATAGAGCTGCGGCCTTCAAGTGAGCTTAGGACTTCAAAGATCTTGCGAGCAGTTTCATAGCTGGGTTTGCATCTTCCGGATTCAATTTGATTTATCATAGACGTGCTGATTCCTGTCAAGGAGGCGAGCTTTCTCTGGGTTATTCCCAATCTTACTCTAGCCTGCTTGATGTATTCGAGCCTTGGTAGCATCTCTTCCGACCCCCTAGTTTGCTAATCCTCGCACTTATAAGCTACCTGAGGAGTTGAAGCCTTATATTATGTGCGGACAAATTTTTGTTGTTACAATACTCAATGACAAATGATGGTAACAGCAAGTGGGATTCAGTAAAACGATACAAGCTGACAAAGATGATAAACGAACTGTCAAGTATATCTGGGCATGGGACGGAACTTGTCACTGTTTACATTCCACCTCGTCGGCCAGTATTTGACGTTATTTCACAGCTTCGCAATGAAGCCGGCACCGCTTCAAATATCAAGTCAGACCTCACCAGAACCCATGTGCAAGATGCACTTAGCAGAACCATTGAGCAACTGAAATTGTTCAAGGAAACACCTGACAATGGACTTGTAATATTTTGTGGCGCAATTCCAAATGAAAAAGGAATTGGTAAAGAAAAAATTGAGATATATCCTGTGCTACCCCCAAAGCCGGTCCAAATCCGCCTTTATCGATGTGACGATCACTTTTGGACCGACCACCTTAAGGAAATGATGAAAGACGACAAGGTCATTGGAATACTATCGATAGACACGCAGGAGACGGGCATTGGTATACTTACTGGCGATCACTGGGAAGTTATTGACTCGCTTACTTCTGGCGTAGCTGGCAAACACCGTCAGGGTGGCCAGTCTGCAAGAAGGTTTGAAAGGTTGAGGGAAAATGAGTTAAATGAATATTACCATAGAGTGGCAGAGCATGCCAAGCAGGTTTTTCTAGATCAATATAATGTAAAGGGCACAATTGTTGGAGGACCAGGGCCAACTAAGGAGAATTTCCTAAAAGAAGAGTATCTTGACTACCGGCTGCAGAAGAGCGTTATAGCAACTCTTGACACCTCCTATTCTGGTGGAGAAGGCGTGCGCGAGCTAATAGAAAAGGCGCAAAAAGAGGGTATTTTGCAGGAATTTCGGGTAATGGAAGAAAAACAACTAATCAAAAAATTCATGACTGAAGTGCATTCTGGCCGTGGCCTTGGGATATATGGTATCCATGATGTAGTCAAGGCGTTGGAAAGCGGAATAGCAGACCTAGTGTTAGTAACAGATGATATTATGTACACCAAGCTGGAGATCAAATGTAAGGCGTGCAAGAATATCGAGACAATAATAGTAGATAGATCGCAAGTCCTCACTACCAAGCAGGAATGGCTTTCAAAGCAGTGCCCGTCATGCTCTGGTAGTGACATTGAAGTTATTGAAAAAGATATAGTCGACTACCTTAACGAGCTTGCCATAAAGACAGGGTGCAGGCTTGAAGTCATTTCTGGCAAGACGGAAGAAGGAGCGCAGCTTGCCAGCCTTGGCAAGATAGGCGCGGTCTTGCGTTACAAGCCTACGTAGCCTCGCATGAGCATTCCAAAATGTCCTTAAAGCAGCCGGTGCATACTACAAACGTGTTACAACCGAGAGCTGTGCAAGCCTCAAATGATCTTGAGTCTCTGCCGCAACTGCATTTTTGCATTAATTTTCCTAAGCTCAGAGAAGAATAAGAATATATATATCTATATTGCGGAGGCCCAAATAAGATCTGTGATAATCTATAGTTTCTTAGAGTTATATTGCTTATCACCAATACACAACTCTAGGCTCAATCGATAAAAAGTCCTTATTTGTCATATGAGGGATAATAAAGATTGTCAATCGCTTGTAAGAAGGGCCATTTCAATTATGTTATTTCGCACACGATGTACCAAGTAACGCGCTTTGTCTCGGACGGCAGGAATAACAAAATCCCTAGAATGACTAATAACTACTGTCCCCCATCAAAGTGCCTTGACATATACCCCTTCACTTTATGACCCTGCTCAATTTTGTCATAATCAAGTCTTCGACCAATTATTAATTGACCTGGCAAGCAAGCATATGTATGCAATTTTATGATATTAGAATAAATCAGTGTAACAATTAACGTACCTTGACAAGTATTAAATAAAGGTGTGGAAGTAACAGCTCTTGAAAAAATGCCTGCTCAAATGAAGGTTCATCCCTCATTTTTCAAGGAATTCGCCACTAAAACCTGGGTTTCCCCAACAGAGATTATAAAGGAGCTTGTAGAGAACGCCTTTGATGAGGACGCAACAAAAGTTCTTGTCACCGTCCTCAGCAATGGTTCTATTGCTATTGAAGATGACGCAGGAATGGATCAGAATGGAATGGAAAAATTTCTGCTTTTGGGCTCGCCCCATAAAAGGACCGAATCCATTTCACCTAGGCTGAAAAGAATTAGAACAGGCAGATATGGCACAGGCAGACTATCATTCCTGACATCATTTGAGACTTTGAGAATAAGAACAAGGCGTAAGAATTTCGCGAAAGCGCTTGTCATTAATGCAGGTGTGCTTGAAAGGCTGTATACGGGTAATGCCAAGCTCGATGATCTAAAAGAGCCTCCGCTAAAGCGAGACGGAACAGAACTAGTCATAACTGGAGCCAAAACCCAACTGGACCTATTCAAAATAACCAAAGAGATCCGAAGACTAGCAGTCCTGAGGCAAGCACTATTTGAAGTATATATCAAAACTGCCGAAAAATTCAAGGAATGGAATTTTGATGGCTCCCAGATTATAAGGGCCCCTGAAATTCAAGGCCACAGAATACCTGTCAATCTTGACAACGGCAAATTAACCGGAGAAATCATTATTGCTAGGAGACCCCTGTCAGATGATGAGCGCGGAATCGCTGTCATGGTTGGAAACCATATTGTGACGCGCAGCAACTTTGGCTTCGACACAAAGCTGAACCGTGTAACAGGCTTTGTCAGATGCGATAGCCTGACGACTAGGTTCGCTGACAAGTCTGCAATCATTGAGGATAGCGAATATACCAAATTCAATCAGATTATGAAAACCTTTGTCATTGATAGAGTCATTCCGGGGCTGACTGAATATGAAGACGTACTGATAACTCGCGAAGAATCCCGGATTTATCGCGAAATTGACAAGATACTTGGACAAGCCATGATCGAAAATCTAGAACTCGAAGAGGAAGTACAAGGGTACGAACTGGTGCAAATAAAAGAAAGGGTAAGGGCTACACAGGATGAGGAACATGATAAGCGTCGACATAAAGTGCTTTCTGATGACAACCGCCAAATCGCAGACTATGACGAGATCCGCTCGTCCCCTTTTGAGAGTTCTGCAATTTCCCAGGCAGACGGTACGCGACCACATGCTGTCACAGAATCGTATGCTTCAAACAGCCTATCTAACGTGCCTGATGGGACGGCTGTGGAGGTGGTTAATGAAACACAGGCCGATGGCACTGTGATTAAAACAAGGAATGTACGTAAGCCAATACTGAAGAAGACGTTTGCACTCAAGAGGATAGGCTACAAGGTGATCCCATATGAAGATGAAAGTGATTCGCGATACAGCTTTATTACCGAGAATATTGTGTTTGTAAATAAGGCCAATCCAACTTACAGGGCGGAAGCCACAAGAGGAGATGAGTTCCTTATGAGGCATGTCATAAGCATTGTCGCTGAGGCAGTTGCTCAGGCAAAACATCCGGAAGGTAAGGAGGCGCTTGAGTTACAGAACAGGCTTGTCGCTGAGGCCATCCGGATACACGACACCAATGTAACAAAGCGTTAGCCGCAGTAAAATCATTATCTGCTTTGGCAATTTTTTGTCTTTCCAATAATAGAAACGACTAAATCTAACTGGAGCAGCGATGTACATCGCATATGGCGTTTGCAGAATTCATGCCGGGCGCGACGGTAGTAGGTATATCCTACAATGATGGCGTTATATTAGCAGCAGACAAAAGAGTTTCTTTTGGGAACTTTGTAGTGAACAAGAACATTAAAAAGACATTCCCAGTGACGGACCACGTTGGCGCCGCATGCGCCGGCATGGTCGCTGACATGCAGGTACTTGTAAGGCAGGTTGAGGCGTTAGCCAAGATCCGTAAATTGGAGACAAGACGTGACGTTCCTCCCAACTCGATCGCAAAGTTAATGTCTGTTATTATGTTTGAGAGAAGATACTTCCCACTGCTAACACAGGTCATTGTGGGCGGTATCAACGAAAAACCCGAAATCTATACTCTTGATCCACTAGGTTCCGTACTCCCTGATAATTATGCTGCAGTGGGCACAGGAGCAGAAGGGGCACTTGGTATCATGGATGCAGAATTTAAGCCAAATATGTCTGAAGAGGCAGTTAGAGAATTGGCTTCCAGGGCTATCAGGTCTGCAATCCAACGTGATACTGCAAGTGGAGATGGGATTGACATATTGTATATAACGAGAACTGGGTATAGGGAAGAAGCAATAAAACCTTCCTAATGCCTCTATATTTTCTTGTAGGCTTCCCAGATTTTGTCGCTAATGTAATGAATGGTGTCTATGACATAGCCCTTGGTCATTGCTTTTGCCACTTCGCTATCTTCAAGAGCAAGTCCGACAGCAAGCGGCCTTTCATGCGTCTGATCTTTTACTACTACAATCTCTCCTTTTTTGAAGGAGTCAAAATTGATTATACCGGGCCGCATCACCTTGGCGCCGTTGCAAACAAATTTCACTGCGCCCTTGTCTATTGTCACTGAAGGAAAGCGCTGCAACTCTTCCTGCTTGCCAAGGAACGGCACTATTAAGCCCCGTACTTGGGCTGCAACTATCTTGTCGGCACTCAACAGGCACTTGTCTCGCTCAATTTCATACACCTTGATATTCTTAACCTTTGGAAGAATGTCATGCGGCCATGCAGAAGCAAGCCTATCGAAAAGCTTTGCGGTTTCACTCTTTGATAATACGAATATCTTCAGCGCGATCAGAATATCGATGCACAAACGATAATTAATCTGTTACATTAGCGCTCTAGACTTCTCCATCAACCACGCTTTAGTGGCTCGCTAAGGTTCTTGATCTTATCATCACAAGTTTTACCGAGAATAAGTCTTACAAGGGAGCTCTTGCTCGATATCTAGTGGCCTCGAAAATTGTTGTTTGAAAGGAGTTTTCATGCTCAAACGAGTAAGCAAGGAGACGATCTATTCTGGATGGTGTGTCGTCCGATCATCTATAAAGAGCTGCGAGCAATACCGACGGCAGGATCACTTTGCCTGCTTGAAAAGCCTACGCATTAGTATGTGTTATTTCTTGCCAGCATTCCAGGCAGTACTCACCGTTGATTTGGAATATTTCTGCAGGCTTGACTTGACACTCTATACATTGGTATGATTCAGCATGTGCAATTCCTTCTATTTTTTTGGCTGATTGGTTTAAAATATGCATACTAGTGTTACAGAAATTGTTTGCTTAGTCGCAATATTTATAGGTTTTTTTGATATACTGAGGTGAAGGATACCACTTTACCAATATTAGCGAACCAATAGGTTTTCAGAACCTAGAAAAGTCGAAAAAAGTAACTTCTAGAACTTTGATTATGTCATAGGTTCTATGTCCTAATAAGGTGATTGAGGATGTATATATTTTATCTTTTATCTTTCACCCATCCGAGTGATTCCTTAGGGGGTAGTTAGTCACGAATTACTACTTTCAGTCTTATCAAACCTAGGTATTATATATCATCCACTCCTTATACGATCCTTCAATGCTATTTGTAATATGTTGTCCAGATACTCGATGAGTTTCAATCATATTTATCAAAAATATTCTCCCATAAAATATAGCTCCTTTGAGTACCTTGCATATTGGTCCTGTTTTTCAGGCATTTTGCTGGGGACTCAATTATGGTGAAACTATTTTTTCCACACAGTAGTTAAAGCTATTCAGCTAAATGTTGCCTCTCTTATCTCTATTAGATCACGTAATATTGCACTTGCAGTTTCCATACCTCCAGCACCTCTTCCGATTATCGTCTGCTGTCCAGAGTGCTCTGAGGAAAATGTAACAGCATTGAGGGTACCATTGACACATATTGGATCTGTCTTGGCAACTTCTGTAGGAGCGACATGGAGTCGTCTGCTGTCGCATACCGCTAGCAATTTGACTGCATTGCCCCGTTCGACTGCATTTTTCACATCTGACAATCTGACATTTACGATGCCAGTGCGCTTGATATTCTTCATGGTTACCTTCATTCCCATAACCCAATTAGCCATGATAACGAGTTTTGCAGCCGCGTCAAATCCGTCGACATCAAGCGAGGGGTTGGCCTCCGCATAGCCTTTTTCTTTAGCATCCTTCATTGCACTCTCATATGTCCGTCCTTCCTCCATCTTGCTCAATATGTAATTTGTCGTGCCATTCAGTATTCCCTGGAATGAAATTATCCTGTCTCCTTTTAGGCAACGCTTAGCAAATTCCAAAATGGGCGTTCCGCCGCCAACTGTCCCGCTGAATCGTAACATAACGCCATTGTAGTTGGCAAGCTCGATAAGTGAGGGAAAAGCAAGGGCAAGTGGTCCCTTGTTAACGCAGATCACATGCTTATGACTTCTCATTGCCGCTGTAATGTGTGAGGTCGCCGGCTCACCATCGTTGAGATTTGTAGGAGTGCATTCAAGCATCACCTCAGCATCCATCTTCTCAATGACTTGAAAGGAATCAAATTTGGTGCTACCTTTCTCGTAAGCACCTACAGTTCCTTTGGTTTTCTTTGCCTCTAGAAGTCTCTTGAGATCGAGGCCCCCCGGCGCTATCGCTGAGCCGCTATTGTCGACACACGCTACAATACGGGGCTTCATGCCATGCTGACTATATAGATCTGCGGACCGAGAGAGCAGTAACTTGACGAAACTCTGCCCTACTACCCCGAACCCTACAACAACTACCCGCAATCCAGCTACTGCTGTTTAACATGGTATGGGGTTAATAAAACTATAAAAGACAAGCGAGAACTCTGCTACTTTAGCAGCTAATAGAAGCACCGTAACTGAGGCACTTGGAACAACAACAAAAGGTTAGTCTGAATCAACAAACAATAAAGCCCAATCCTTGATAAATCAAGACAGGTTCATACCCTTGTGCTAAAGGCTCAATCTTGGCTCGTTTTGTCGAATAGCTTTGTATCTAAAGAGAATAATCGTTTGCAGGGGCCAGGGTCCTGGAATAGGTTCAATAAGCGATATCGGCAGAAGAAAGTCAGGAATATTGTGCAGACCGCTAGTTTCAAGAACTAAATGGATCTGATTTTTATGCCGTCGGATATGAAACTAGCTTTGCTTTTTCAGCTAGCGCTACAAACAAATATCAAACTATCGGTTTTTCGTCATTGCCTTCATAGCCTAATACAATGTCGTAAGGTTTCACTTTATTGACGGCGTATTTGTCAGGACGCCACAAAAAAGAACCACGTATAATTCATTTGTTCGCTTGATTATGAACTATGTCGTAGACAGCTAAAAATAATATTTTTCGATGCTTCTCACTGTTGAGTTCGTAGAAGTTAGTAGTCTAAGTCATACTGATCCTATATATAGATTCTTCCTACATGGTATCTAATACAAATCGCTAAAATAGTCTTAAGAATGACTCGTTTATATATTGCGCACAGCAAGAACAGCTTCCCAAACGATTTTTA
>CAYXGH010000035.1:4267-9593 GCA_964464485.1 uncultured Nitrososphaera sp. | reverse complement strand
GGATCATCCGTATACCTTAAGTACTGTTTATGCAAAGATACTGTTGCAAGGGGTGAGTCAAAGAGAAATGCAAAACGAGCCAGAAAAAAAATCAGATAGAGCAAGGTTGGCCGCAACAAAATGGCTGCCAATGAGTGCAATAGCTGCTGCTATTCCCTTTGTTATCGGAGTCATAATGCAACTCCCAGTAGAACAGATCCTAGTAGCGGCAGCACTGACAAGTACCCTAATATTTAGCGGTCTGTGGATGCAGTCGTATGGAAGGGAAAGGCAATACAGGTCTGCGGCCTAATACTCTTTTTTTCTGTCAGATTTGACCTTGATTATTATGATCAAAGGTAACATATGCAAGACACAGCTAAATTTGGTGTCCCCACCTACCTGTCATGAGCTTTTGGGAACATGAAGGATTTTCTCTTTTGCTTCAGAGACGTGTGTTGTTAGCATGAATGTTATTTAGTCAATGTTTCAATCACCAAATATTTCAGTGGAGTCTTGGGGATAATCTATTTTAGAGATTGCGTTGAACTTAAAAGTTCTTTTGCTATCTCCAATCGTCAATGAGATATACATCATCTCTACAATAACCAGCTTCATTTGGTCTATGCATTGAAACGCCTTGGAGATCAGTATGAAAATTGCGTTCAATCATCTTTCTGTATGCATTATGACGGGCTGTATTTGCTCCCCCCACAATCCTAGATAATCCTTGTGTTTTAGCAAATGATTCGCATACATGTAGTAAATAATCAAAATGCTTCGAAGCGTCCTTGGCAGGGCGGATCGCTCCAAATTTTATGTAGCAGGCTCCGCTCCCTGCTTCAGTTCCAGGCCCACAGTGACAAATTGCTAGGCCTCTTAGGGTAGAAGCATCATCCTGATGGTTATTGCTCTTGTCATAGATTAATATGGTGTCCCCAAGTCTCTGTTTTTCAACAGAATAGATTTCTTTTCTAAGATCTAATCCTGGGTAAAGCTCATCAGTGAGATCTTTACATGCTTCAATAGCTTTCTGTCTATTCAGAGAAGAAGTTAATTCAGAGTATCGGGTCCACTTTATGTCCATAGGGGGTTCTTGTTCAGGGATTGACTGTAGTGATACAGGCTTTGACATTATCGCAGTTAGAAATCGTGGCCAAAAGCCAAATTTCTGGTATAAATATACGTTCCTAGCGCTTTGAGCAAATGTAAACAAACCAGCCTGCCTGATTTGCCATTTGGCAAAAATATTCATTGTTTCTTCTAGCAAGTGCTTTGCTACACCCCTATCCCATAATTCTGGGTGAACGGAAAGAGGACCAAATACCCCGACGCTACCCCAATGCAATGCAAAATTAGAACCTACAATCTTACCATCAATTTCTGCAACTAATGCTGCAGATGGGTCAGCATGATAACGAGTGTGAACATAATCAGCATCCCCTATGAACGATACAGACTCTGGCAATCCAAGGAAAGTTCCAAAAGCAAGCTTCATTATTTTATCTGCTTGTTCTAAATCATTTTCATTCATTTGGCGAACAACTATTACATTGGAAGTCATAATAATACCTCACATTATAGACAGCACTTATCTTTTATTCTTTTATTCTTTCCTGCTTTCTTTATACTTTGTAGCCAATGACTATTTCAGCAGGTCCTGCTAGAGATCGCCTCTCCGCTCTTTTGAACCCTGCTTGAGTGAGCATGTCTACAATCTCTGCAAATGAATAGTTTTTACCACCATAGGTTTCTATAATCATATTAAGACCCATCAAGGCAGATGCTGCAGGTCCCGTCTTTTCATCATTTAGCAGCCATTCGCTAATAACTACCACCCCATCATTTGCTAAACCATTGTATATATTCTTCAAAAGAGCAATCCCTTTTTCCTCACTATAATCATGCAGAATAAGCGAAAGAAAGACTACGTCGTAGCCTTTTGGAATATCTTCTTTGAAAAAGTCTAAAGGCTTTGTCTTCACTTTATCTTCTAAATTATAGCTCTTGATATATTGTTCAGCCAACTGGCATACAGACTCTAGGTCTAGAACGGTTGCTATCATGTGAGGGTTTGCCTTTACAACTTGAATTGCGTAAACGCCGGAGCCTCCTCCAATATCTATCATTCTCGAATGCTTAGAGAAATCATACACTTTTGGCAGCTGCATAGCGGGGCCAATGCTTACACCATGCATTGCATGTGTGAATTTCTGAATCTCTTCGACTGCTTGTTTCGATTTTGCCTGATCAAATATACTCTCAGCACCCCCTCCATCTGTTGCATTTACAGGCTTGTTTGTCTGAAGAGATTCAACGAGTTTATCCCATGCCTTGTAGAGACGCTTATCGAACATAGTAATGATTTCGCCCATGTAAGAATCCTTTGACTTATCTAGAAACATTTCAGATGCAGGAGAATTTGCAAATAGACCTTCACCGCCTTCTTCTTTTTTCGTTACTTGCAACAATCCAAGAGATGCAAGTGCTGATGCAAATACGCCGGTTGGACGCGTCTCCATGCCAAGTGCCTTCTGCAATTCCTTCAGTGTCATTTGCTTGCCGCCGGATAGCTTTGTAAACAATTCAAGCTCAACTGCAGCCATCAACGTCTTGGATGCCCAAAATCCTATTAGAGTCTGAAAAATAGGATCCGGAGATAATGGAAAAGAGCTGAGAGATTCTTTCAATCTGACTACACTAAGAGATAAAGAGAAAACAAGCATCTTAAGAATTTCGTATAACCATGCAGAGGATTCTTTTAATATCGCATCAATGAAATTATGATGCGGCTGACCATGGATGGCCGAGTGAAAAAAGCAGTGCTTGACAAGATACAAGAAACAATATCAAGCACTGATGAAATTTCAAAGATCCAACAGATGTTGTTATGCCACATAGCTGTAACCAGCCTCGACGATTTTGTGTTTGGTATCGCCATAGGGCGCATTTACAACTCCTTCCACTACCAGACGAGGCGAGCGCTGAAGCGCAATGCCACTAAGGAGGAGTTTGCAGAATTTCTTGACATTTTGGCTAAAAGAGCTGACACAATTAAAAACGCACTAAAACAGCAACAGCAATAGCTTTCCCTAGAGCACAAATTTTAATATCTGAAAGAGTCTGCAAACAAGATGTGTGGGAGATTGGATAGGGAGAGAAAAAAAGTGAAAGTCATTTCTATGATTATTGCACAAGAGCACTTTAGTCGTTAGAATGTCAAGTTGTTTATTTGCTTTCAGAAGACAACCCAAAGATTATAACTACAAAGTCTGTGATACAGCTTGCTGAGATGGATATAACGTTAGGCAAAGCCTACTACAACCTATCAGTTCCGTCGCTGGTTGAGGTCATAATTAAAAGAAAAGAAGGCATGCTTTCGTCAACTGGTGCTCTTTCTGTCAAAACCGGCAAGTTCACCGGCAGGTCACCAGACGACAGGTATATTGTTGATGATGAAGAAACACACAATACCATCGACTGGGGCAAGGTCAACCACCCAATTTCTGAGGACAATTTCGAAAAGATATTTCGCATGATGAAGAAACACGTGGAGGATAAGGAATTGTTTATCTTTGACGGCTTTGTGGGGGCAGATCCGGAGAACAAGCTGCCCATAAGGATCATCAACAACAGGGCTTGGCATAGTCTCTTTGCACTGCAACTATTCATTAGGCCCCAGCCAGAGGAACTAGACATACACGCACCCGAGTTCACTTTACTCTCATGTGATGACTTTGCCGCTAAGCCGGAAGAAATGGGCACGAGAACTGAGACCTTTATCATTATAAACTTTAAGAAAAAGCTGATCCTGATTGGATCGACTTCGTATGCTGGTGAGATCAAGAAGGCTATGTTTTCCATTATGAACTTTATCTTGCCAAAGAAAGACGTATTTCCGATGCACTGCTCCGCTAATGTGGGAAAGAGGGGCGATACTGCTTTATTCTTTGGGCTGTCTGGCACTGGCAAGACTACACTTTCGGCTGATTCAGATCGAAGGCTAGTAGGCGACGACGAGCACGGATGGTCCGACAATGGCATTTTCAACTTTGAAGGCGGCTGTTATGCCAAATGCATCAACCTTGATAAGGAGAGCGAGCCACAGATCTGGAGCGCAATCCGTTTTGGCTCTGTCATGGAAAATGTTGTAATGCATGACGACACAAGGGAACCCGATTTTGACAATGGAAGTCTTACCGAAAATACACGCGTTGCATATCCTATTGACTATATCAATGGAGCAGTGATGCCAAGCATTGCAGGCCATCCAAAGGTAATTGTATTCCTTACCGCAGACGCTTTTGGAGTCATGCCTCCAATAGCCAAGCTGACAAAGCAAGGGGCAATGTATCACTTTATGTCTGGTTATACGAGTAAGCTGGCTGGAACTGAACGCGGCATCACTGAGCCAAAGGAGACATTTTCGCACTGCTTTGGAGCTCCATTCATGCCCCTGCACGCATCCAAGTATGCCCAGATGCTTGGAAAAAAAATAACAGAGCACGGAACAAGAGTATACCTGATCAATACCGGGTGGACAGGAGGACCCTATGGCATAGGCAAGAGAATGAACCTGACATACACGAGAGCGATGGTCACTGCAGCAATCAAAGGCAAGATTGAGGAAGTGACTACGAAGAATCATGAAATATTCAACCTTGACATGCCCACATCATGTTCTGGCGTGCCAGATGAAGTGCTCGACCCACGCAACACTTGGTCTGACAAGGAAAAGTACGATGCGGCAGCAAGGCGACTTGCTGCGCTCTTTGTCAAGAACTTTGAAAAGTTCGGCAATATGCCAAAAGAGATAGTGAGAGCAGGCCCAACAATTTAGAAAAAAGGATGGTAGCCCGGAGCAGATTCGAACTGCTGTCTCCAGGTTTCTTTTCTCTATCTTTGTGAGATCCAGAGCCTGGAATCCCTAGCCCTCAACCTTGGAGATTGGCCACTAGATTCGGCACCCAATTTTCTTGTTGGGTTCGACCGGGCTAACACGAGCTACATCAAGGCGGCTGTTTGATCGGATATTTTAACGCTTAGTATAGATTTCCCGAGTCACAAGACCGTATTCAAGCTCCACCTTTTTCCTCATGTAGGGAATAAGACGGTAGTGTATAGAGTAAATATTCTTGTCTCTGACGATTATGCCCTTTACCAGCAATGACACAAAACCACCCGCCACTTTTGAAGGCGAGACGCCACTTTTCCTGCAAAATGAGTCTCTTTTTGCGTGGTATTCCTTTAGGGTAAAGTAAGACTTGTTCATCTCTAAGACAAGGGGCCAAACGACATTTTCCCAGACCATCCTGCGGTTCTCAGTAGAAGATGCATGCTTGCCCTT
>CAYXGH010000035.1:0-4167 GCA_964464485.1 uncultured Nitrososphaera sp. | reverse complement strand
GACACATCAGTTAATGTCGGAGGCATCACTTTCCATATACCAACCTTGTCAAAGGATGGCCTCTACATCTTGTGGAAGTGCCTATGGCCTGACTGCCACAACTGCTGCGAGCGGCAGGGTAGACTACCCTTGACAAAGGATGACATCGGCAGAATAGCAAAAAAGGTAGGCTATAGCTCTAGGGCCGAATTTGTTAGGAACGAGACAACGATCTCTAGCTGGCAAGAACAGGAAGCATTTGGAAATATTATAACAACATTGAGTATGCTCTCGCTCAAAAGGAAAAAGGACGAGAAGCCTGCGGAGGATGGGACGCCGCTTCGCTGCAGGTTCCTAGACGACGAGGGCTATTGCGGCATTCATCCTGACAAGCCCGGTGTCTGCTGGCTCTACCCATTCGCATCGTGGATTGAAGCTGATGGAAGGGGGCAGCCTGCAGTACATGCCACCTTTCAGTTTACAGGAGACTGTCCCGGCTTCTACCTTGACGGATCGATAGATAGCATGATGCCGGTACTACAGGAATATTCTACTAAAATTTATAACTACAATATGGCAGTAAGCAGAACTACTCGCGAGAGCTATGGCTTTGTAAATTTCATAGATTTGCGCAAGGGCTAGCTCTTACGCGCACAACTCGGTATATATTATTTAATGCAGAGAGCCGGCTGATCGGCATTACCACTAAAAAATTGCAATTGGCGTTCACTCATATTCTCTAAGGACTACTGCATTGCAGGTAGATAAGATATAGTACCAAATACTTGTTGTCGTGAGCCGACGTCATAGAACGGTTGTTGCCCTATACTTACTTCAAAATGGCCAAAAAAGATACAATAAAAAAAGATAGAGCTACTTTTGGATGGCCTGCTGAAAGTTTCTTTTTACTCCATCCCAGTTGACCACATTCCACCAAGCCGCCACATAGTCCGGCCGGCGGTTTTGGTACTTGAGATAGTAGGCATGTTCCCATACGTCAAGACCCAAAAGCGGGACGACTTTTTCTGTCTTCCACTTTGTCCAAGGGCTTGTCTGGTTGGGCATAGTTATGAACTGGACGCCATTTGTATTCTGGTTGTATATGAGCCACCCCCAACCGCTTCCCTGTATTGCGACAGTGTCCTTTGAGAATTTGTCTTTAAAGTCGTTGAAGCTGCCAAATGTCTTATTTATTGCATCTGAGAGTTCGGCATCTGGCTCTCCACCACCACCATTTTTCATACTGTTCCAGAACAGGGCGTGATTGTTATAACCTCCGCCGTGGAAGTTAACAGCACTCCTTGCGTTGTCCGGAATCGAATCAATGTCTTTTAAAATTTCAACAATGTCATTCTTGTTCTGCCATTCCTGACTGAGATTGCTAAGTGCTTTGTTCAGACCATCGGTGTAGGCCTGGTGATGCTTCGTGTGGTGAATTTCCATCGTTCTTGCATCAATGTGTGGCTCTAGCGAGTCGTACGAGTAAGGCAATGGAGGAAGAGTAAAGTTAGCCATATCTCAGAGAGGTATATAGGAGAGTATATATTGTTTTTTCATACAGAAGCCCACTGCTATCCGCTTGCCTGCGGCATAACAGTCGATAACGAGATAGCATGATCATCTATCATTGTGCCGACGCTCCCAGTTATGCTCTTGATTGCTATCTGCAAATTGGCAAGCTCTTGAGCCGAAAGATCATATTTTTCTGCCAGAACGTCTTTGATCTTTATTTCTGGATCGGATATTTCATTCATGCTAGATGGCACAGTGATATCCAGAGTTTTGTTGATCATCTCAAACGGTATCTTGCCGCTCGTATCGTTTACTATTATAAACATGATCTTGTCCACAAGCACTTCATGGGGAAGCTCGTCAAGTGCATTAGCGGTATAAAATGCCTGTACTTCAAACAAGTTGCTGACATCTCCAAAACTGCGACCAAGGATCTGATTTCCATCCGACAGCGATGCCAAAAGTCCAGGCTCAACAGGTACGTTAATTATGACAAATCCTTCGACAAACCTCTGATCATTTCCCATCAAATTCCTCAGATCTTTGCATACTATACTGGTAGAGCCCTGCGGCTCAAGCATCATTATTATGGAATTTGTATTTCTGCTATTGTTTGCTGTGACGCTCCATTGAATTTGTGCTGCGAAGTTTTGCTTGTTCAAGATTCCTATATCCGTGTCATAGTGACCCGGTCTTAATGGTCCTTCGTCTCCAGAAATTGTGCCGCACTCAAATTTTACATAGTAAGTAAGGTTTCTTATCTGCGAAGTTCTATTCTGCTCTCCTTGTTGTTGTTGTTCACCTTCTTGCCAGGAGATGTTGTTGAATGTAGCAACGCCATTGCTGCTCTGGTTACCTATCTCAACTATCTTTGGAACCCTATCCATCTGGTAACGCGAAGAAGCTTCAACCTGTGTTACTACGTATCTGCCGTCCGGTAACCCCGAAATTTCTACAATGCCTGCTGCATTATTTTCGTCCGCACTGCTGTCATCCTGAATTGTATAATTGGCCAAATTGCCAAAAGGATCTGGTGAAATGACATACTTAGATTGGTTAGTAAGAGAGCTTTCAGAAACAGAAATTATTGTAAGTTTTCCTGCATTAGAGCTGTTTGCAGCAAAGATTGTCAAGATATTCTGACTTTGCAGCACCACAAAAACTGCAGATATAATGACTGCTCCAGCCACTATCGACGCTATAACAACGACCCTGTGCCCTGACACTTCTTTATTATCTGTGTCCTATGCGATAATTAAATCAATAGAGGGTTGCATAAGCGCCCTCTTTCTTCTTAAGAATTAAATATACACAGCAAGAAGTCATTCATGTGCGATCAGGCAGACAAAAAATTTCGTATTTTGTTCTTGCTGCAGCTTTCGCAGTATTATCAATAATTGCAGTCACATTCCCTAATCAGAAGGTTTTTGGAGACGGCCTGACTTCCGAGACATTTACTGCGTCTCTTGGCGATAGAAACGCAGAGATGTTAGTAGAGGTGAACCCTCCTATCTTGACTGATGAAACCCAAGATGAAGCATACATACTCTTCAGGCTATATGATGCAAACACCAACCAGACGATCCCGTATACGACTCTTTTCATCAGTGTGGAAAAAGGGATTGGAGAAGATGCCGAGACTATAATGCCTCCCACTCTCTTTCATACAGAAAGCGGCCTACTCAGGCTCAAGGTGCAGCCTGCGGAAGGCGAACTGCAGATCTTTGGGACGCAGGAGCAATTCCTCAACGCCTGGGTTGCAGACCCAGGGGGAACAGTGAATATTCAAGGCCCTCTCTTCCTAGAAGGCGGCCTGTATTATCTTAGGGTAGAGATATTTGGCGTTGATAATATACGCAACATATTTACAGACGAGGATATTCCCGGGTTTGATTCGTGGCTTAGTGTAGGGGATGTCTTTACTCAAATTATTGATTATCAGGGTCAGTCTTACAACACCACAGTAATATCGTATTACGATAGAGTACGTGACTTTAGTTTTGATGGCAGCAACCAGCAATTCAGATGGTCTATGCCA
Source organism: uncultured Nitrososphaera sp. (assembly GCA_964464485.1). Classification (GTDB taxonomy): domain Archaea; phylum Thermoproteota; class Nitrososphaeria; order Nitrososphaerales; family Nitrososphaeraceae; genus Nitrososphaera. The sequence continues at coordinate 638 of CAYXGH010000035.1, read as the reverse complement.
TTTGATTGGGACGTCTCAAGAATCGAAGACACAAACATCTTCGTACATGAGGAAGTGAAAATTCCAAAATCTCTTCCAGGAATAGGAGATACTACTTCATTTACTGCTACCGTAAACGGCAATCCGATATCTGGAAGAATGATTGCAATCGATCCCTTTTCTTCGCAGCAGGAGCTTACTCTCCACTACTTGATCAACAAAAACGATATCATGAGTATGGCCAGCGATATCCCTGAAGGCGATTCCGATATGATATTTACTCTTGCGCCATCCACTGGCCAAGACGCTCAGACAACAGGGGAAATACTCACAGATACAGGAAACATCAATGTAGTACTTGAGTGGGCTCCAGACCAGCTCAATGCAGATACAGAATCAACGCTGACTCTGAGCTTCTATGACGGGTTCTCTGGAGAGAGAATAGTAGATGATGTAAACTACAACCTGCGTGTTTTAGATAACAATGGCAGTCAAGTCTATAGCCAGACAGGGCTCGTTGCAGAGGGCGGAACTGGCACGCAGACGATTGACTTTCCGGCAAACGAGAATTACCGTATGGAGGTTGAAGTCACAGGCATTGCAAGAGATGGACAGTCTATAGACCAGACAAGAAACGGTATTGCAAGAGGTACTGTAGT
>CAYXGH010000034.1:0-9945 GCA_964464485.1 uncultured Nitrososphaera sp. | reverse complement strand
TAAATCCACCCTCGCAGCTGACAAGAAATCAGAGGGGAGTCATCGTGTCTATGAGCCTTGCGTTTGTGACCTGACCGTCCTTCTCGTTTATGAGCAGGTCCACAGTGTACTGAAGACCATCTAGTAGGAACGTGACATTTGTATCCCACCCCTCACGCTTGTGCTCGTTTGGATATGGCAAGACCACTCTCACCTTCAAGGCTTCGAAACCCGGACCGTAAAGCGCCTTGATGACCTCTTTCGCTACCGCTTCAATTTCTCTTTGGTTGGTTACTGGAGGCATGTCATTTCATTTAATTACTAAATATATAAATATTCATTAGCCGGCTCTGTTAGCTTAAGATAATGGGTATAACTTGGAGCATCCCAGCTTTTCATCAGTGACACGGATCGCAATAGAACAGACCAGCTATAATCAGGTGCGTATGGTCTATACCTAGATTTTATTAGCTCTAGGAGCTTCTTCAGGCTAGCGGCCAAATATTTTGTAATCAAAAGGACGCATATAACCATCTGGAAATGGATCCAGAGATATTCTGATTGTGCTGATAGATTTAACATAAACAGAAGACGTGCAGTCAAGGAGAAAACTGTTGTTGATGAAACCCTTCTTCAAATAGGTGGTCAAGACTATTATTGGCTTTGGGTTGCTTACGAACCTAATGTAAACAAATGTTTTCAATGATGATACATTTGTCAAGGGAAGGAACAATAACAATTTTCATTTGTTACCAGTTCTTCAAACAGCTTCAGAAGAATAGATTGGTAGGAAACCCATATTCCCAGATGGTGCTCATTGATATAATGACTCCTGTAGATGGTCAAGACTGAAACATAGGGCATATGGTGGCAGTGAATTAAAGAACACTATGGAACGGTTCATCCAACAAATCAAAGACAGGACTGATGAGTGTTTCGATGACCATTATTTTCCTTGCAGGAAGGAGAATAAGGAAGATTGTGATAGAGAACATGTGTGGAACTGGTTGAAATTATTCATGATTTATTTACATATAGGCATGGACAGAATACAGTTTATGACATCCCTAGCAATAGGCACAGGTTAAGTTGACAGAGCCGATTAGTCAAACTAGAAGAGAGATAGTATAGCCGTGCAAGCGAGAGCTTGGTCGCCACATCCGTAGGTCGCTATGTTGCCGTCCACTTTTACACGAATGTTTCTGGGTCTATCTCTATCTTCGGTACAGATCGTAAGATCATTGTACATCATGTTGTGCTTGTCTATTTCATGTGGAGCGAGCATCATGCCGCATAGTTACTAATTGACATCTTATTATTGATTATCAGAATCTGCAAATTACGATATATCACAAGAGTGATTAGTGTCCTGAAAAATGCTGCACTGTACCGCAGGGCACACCCGTTGCATATAAGCCGGTTCACCCGACTAATGTCGACGACGCATTTGCGAAAATTCATCGAAATGGCGTTTTATATTTGTTGAAAATAATAGCGACGATACCTAGGTCTTGCCTTGTGACATGCGGCGAGCCCCTTGCCACCTGCCAAGAATTACATTATATAATCATACAACAAGCGGTGTAGGTATAGCATCCCCATCGCTGCATCACATTGCAGGATATGAATTCGTAGTTTGCAAACCTTAGGATACTGCATAAATACAGAGTGCTTGAACCGTAGGTGTGACGATGCATCGCGGAGGATCATGATGTCAAGCCAGGACCTTTTCAAGGTGGGGACTATACGGGAAACAGGCGGCCAAGCTAGGCGGTACAATATGCTTGCGGCCAAGCTGATATCTGAAATGGTCAAGAGCCTGCTTGGGCCAATGGGCATGGACAAGGTCTTTATCGATATAATGGGCGAGGTCACAATCACAAAGGATGGCGCCACTTTCCTGAGAAAGATAGACGTTGAACACCCAGCCGCAAAAGTCATAATAGAAGCGTCAAACGCAGTAGACAACGCTGTTGGCGATGGCACAACGTCAGTCGTCATCCTTGCATGCGCGCTGATCGCAAAAGCGGAGAAGCTTTTGGACATGGGCATATCTCCGGCGACAATTGCTGACGGCTACCAGAAGGCTCTTGAAATTGCGATCGACGAGCTCGGAAGAATTGCGATGGTGCATCATCCTTCTGACCGGCAGGTTATGGAAAAGCTGGCCGCAACGTGTATTGGTTCAAAGGCTATATCATCATGCGCAGAGATAGGCGATATGGCTAGGCTTGTCGTGGATGCCATATTTGCAGTGGCAGACTTTGATTCAGGCAAGGTCGAGGTGGACGACATCAAAATAGAGCAAAAGCCCGGAAGTGTCTCTGATACCCGGTTGGTCTCTGGAGTTGCGATAGACAAGACCATCGACAATTCTGCTATGCCAAAGGAGATCAAAGACGCCTGCATACTTCTCCTAGAGGATGACCTTGAGGGCAAGAGGACGCAGAACGATGCTGAGATCAGCATATCGCTCCCAGGGCAGGTCAAAGCATACATAGATTGTCAGGCCCTTGACCTAAGGCGCAAGGTGCAGGCGGTCATAGACTCGGGCGCAAATGTAATCATCTGTAGGGGCGGCATAAACATGCTTGCTCAAACCATGCTTGCGCACGCCGGCATGATGTCGGTGCGGAGGGTGAAAGAAAACGACCTCTGGTGGCTTGAAAAGGCGACTGGAGCACGCATAAGACGCGATCCTGCACTCATTTCTAGAAACGATCTGGGGTACGCCGGCATGGTCTACGAAAAGTTTGTAGGAGACGATAGGATGGTTTTTGTCGAAGGCTGCAATAATCCCAAGTCAGTAACGATATTTCTGCGTGCCAGCTCTGCAAAAACCTTAGATGAATTCCACCGCTCGGTGCTGGACGCCCTCTATGTCCTCAGAAACTTTGTGGCAAGCCCGGCAGTTGTCACAGGCGGAGGCTCTTCAGAGGCCGCAATGGCAAGGGCCGTCCGGAAAAAAACAATCTCCATCGCAGGCAGGGAGCAGCTTGTAATGCTAAAGTTTGCGGAGGCTCTAGAAGAGATCCCACTGACTATAGCGGCAAATGCTGGCATGGACATCATTGACACACTTGTCAGGCTACAATCCGCAAATGGCAATAGACAAGGCATAAACGCAGTGGAACGCAGGGTGCAGGATATAGAATCGTTAGACGTTGTGGAGCCAGTAACGGTCAAGGAGCAGGTTCTTGGAACCGCAGTCGAAGCAGCAAATCTGCTACTGTGTGTTGATGACGTGTTGATAGCCAAGCCGCAGTACTATACCCACACGCATGGCGACGGCACAACTCACTCGCATCGTGGAGGTAGGCAGGAGCACGACCACTTTGACAAGCTAGGCATGTCGCAGCGGCCTACACATCACTATTACTGACTAAATACTGTTCCACAAATCCAAGCTCATATATCCTCACTGTTCCTATTACAAACGCCACTATGGCAGAAGCATATATAGCAGGATAAGCGTCACCTTTACGAAATTGAACATCTTTACAAAGGGCAACTGTTAGGCACTCACTACAATTAGCGTCGCCGTATGAAAGCCCAACAGTGATGCACCAAGTATTGAGGCTTGGTGGAGCTTTTTTCTGCCGCTTGCAACCATAGTTGACACTGCGGCCAGATGGTCTGCCTCTACGGAGTGGCGCAGGCCTCAGTAAACTATGGAGCACTATGCATGCCGGCGCCACTATATCGATCGATGACTCGGCCGTGTATAAGACAGACAATAGGGCTCTAGCATAATGTCGAATATTTCAAGCAGCATCTCATTCTTCAGCCATTATGTATCTAGAGATAGGAATAGGTTCTCTAAGAACGAGCCACTCATGCCTGCTGTCAACTATTATGTCAAACTCTATAGTCTGTAATGTTTCCGGCACACCGACCAGCACCTGGTCGGCAGACAACATTGTCAGTGCGTTCTTTTCAATAAAACTAGCTTCTTTTTTAGTCCGCATCTCGCTTACCGCATAATAAGCATACATAAGCAGCGCGTCGTTGACGTTCAGCTTCATGTTCTTTTCAAGCTTCTCCATGAGCGTTACGATAGAGTGATATAGTATCAGTTCATCTGTCTCATCTATATATTGGAAGATTCTGGTAAGGGGCGGCGTATCAGGCTCGCCCTTTGCCGTCGCCTTGATATATATCATACCCGCTATTTCTTTTTCGCCTTCGGCCTGTAGTTTATTGGTGGCCTCTTGTGGATCTTTACCTTGGGACCATTACCAAAGTCGTATGTGTGGCCAGTGCCCCTGTACAGCCTAGGCCTGACAGGCCTACCTTCAGTCTGCCCCTTTTTTGTCAGCGAAAGCCCTGCTAAGAGCTCCACTATTAGACGGTTGGCAAGACCCGAAGTTATGCCGCCGTTGTACGAGCTGCAGTCGCTTACGTCATAGTTGGGTGCCACTTCTACAAGGTCGAATGCGAACCTATCAGGATCAAAGGATGTCGATAATAGGCGCATCAGCCGCATTCCTTCTCTAGAGGTCAGTCCATTGGGCTCGGGCTCTCCAGTTCCTGGCGCGTAAGCTGGGTCAAATGTATCAATGTCCCAGCTGATATATACTGCATCAACGTTATCATTTGCCCTGTCCGCTGCCTCTTTTGCTATCCTGTCAATGCCTATCTCCTCGACGTCAAGCATCGTGAACCATTGAAAGTCTTGGTCGGCCATCCACTTGTAAAGGTCCGGACCTGGCCAGTAGCCCCTTGGCCCAATAAGGGTGTAGTTTTTGCCCTTCAGGCAACCAAGCTCCATTATCCTGCGTATATGCGCGCCATGGTCATACTTGAAGCCCGTCAGGCCTTGCGGCGCGCAGTCTGCGTGCGTATCGATATGTATCATGCCTATGTTCTTGTACTTTTTGGCAAACGCCCTGACATTTGCAAAGGTGATGGAGTGATCGCCGCCTAGCATCACAGGTATTCCGTCGATGTCAAGCACCTCTTTCACTTTCTCTGTCATGCGCCTGTGAGACTCGACGACATCTCCTGGCGAGACATTGACATCGCCATAGTCGACAGTCCTGAAAACGCCAAACGGATCGACGCCTGTCTCTATGTTAAAGTGTTCATAGGGAGGAGATGGCACAGTTGAAGCGGCGCGAATGGCCCTCGGTCCGTATCTTGCGCCGGGGCGGATTGTGGTTCCAAAGTCAAATGGCTCGCCTATGATGGCCACATCAGGCCTCATCTTTTCCAGCTCCGTCTTGCTCTTTAACCACGGCAATTTCAAGAATGTGGGTATTCCAACAAAGATTGGTTCATCGTTGCCTTTGTATGAGTCGCCGTAAAATTCCATGCCCATGCGCTATCTCTCTTTATAATTAGTAAGTATATTAAAAATATTTCTAGCTAATATATTCAATCCTCATCTCTATTTCCCGATCGTCTATAATGCTCTCCACAGAATCATGTAATCTGAGACTGTGCTGCGTGCTTTGCGAGTACACCTAACGCGTATTGTGTCACATCGAGCCCCTCGCGGTCGGCCATAACCTTAAGCTTTTCCCATAGTTCTTTGTCTGCTTTTTTTCTAGGATCAAATACCAAGCGGATCGTGAACAGACCCCGGGGCGCACCACGCTTCACTCCTTCTTTGGACATGGCCTGTTTCAGCATTCCTATCTTTGCAGCAGCTGCGAGCCTTTCTTGGATGGCCTTGGGCTTTCTCGATATCATTATCGCTTCATATGTTGTTAACTTACCACTATCTATGCCATCCTGCAGCTCTTGAGGAAGCGATAATATACTAAGCCACTCACTCACAGTGCTCTTCGGAAGGCCATACCTGGCAGAAACGCCAGTTATGCCTGATTTGGTGGTATCAACTAGCCTCTTGACCATCTTGGCCTTTTCAAGTGGCGGCAAATCTTTTCTGATAAGATTCTCAAATAGCGACGCGGCTTCAGCTTCCGCTCCTTCAAGCTCTGTGATAACTGCCGGGATATGGGTCTCGCCCTTGGCCCTGAGCGCGAAGAAGCGTCTGCGGCCAATCAGGAGCTTGTAGCCCTTGCTTTTTTCATCAAAGCGCACTACTACTGGCTGCAGCAGATCAAACTTTGAAAGATGCTCCTTGATTATTCTGTCCTTGCTGTCCATGCCAAAATCATGATCCTTCCTGACATTCTCATCTGCAATGTCTATCTTATTGACTGGGATGTTTCTGACGCGCATATGGATCTATTATTAGTAATCTACGTATTAATAACTTCTGACCTAAAATTCTTTTCGAAAAACACAGATATTCTATTTTTTTGTTCAGGAAGAGAACAGAGTTGTAGTATACGTATTATTGGATGCTCTTGAATATGTAGTTTACATTTTTTGGACCAATCCTTATATCACACGGGGACGCCCTCTGGGCATGAAAGGAAGTACATCTAAGGTCTTACGCATGACAGCCTATGTAGAAAAGACTTTGATGAAGATTAGCTTCCTGAGCTATTATATTTCGATGTACAACACAGTCAACGAAAATCTGGGCTACAAGAATGCACCAGTGAGTGTAGATGAGATATATGACTTCTTGCAGGATCTGAAGTATAATGCCGGCAAACATATGCCTGATATCGAAAAAGAAGACGTTGCTTTCTCGTTTCACATCCTGAATATGCTAGGCGTCTGCAAGCGCGCCTAGTTGCGCTGACGTTCGACAGTCGAACTTTTCGCGAGTAAATCTTATATATTTACTAACTATATAAAAATGCGGAATGGCTGTGCTGGATGGGTATGGAATAGCTGTAATTGCTTTCTTGGCCCTGTCAGTCATAGTCGGAACTCTCAGTGGAAGATTGGTGAAGAAAAGCAGCAGAAGGCTCATGGTAGCCGGAAAGAGCTTGCCGCTCATGTTTGTCGGAACCATGCTTGCAGCTCAGTCCATTGATGGCAATTCATCGCTTGGCAACGTTGCGCTCGTTTTTGAATTCGGTTTCTGGGCTGGCGCTGCGATCCCTATTGGCCTTGGCGGCTGCCTTCTCCTAACGGGGCTTTTTTACGGCAAGAAGCTAAACAAGATGGCAATGCTTACCCTTCCAGACTTTTATTTCCGCCGCTTCGGCAATGGCGCGGAGGGCATATCCGGCGTCTTAATGATGATAAGCTTCACTGTTCTAGTGGCCGGTAACTTTGCAGCAAGTGGCTTCATACTTGAGGCTGTTTTCGGAATAGACTTTTTCTGGGGCATGGTCATAGCGGCAGTGTTGGTGCTAGTATACACGTTTGCCGGTGGACTCTTTGCGTCTGCTTATACTAACATTTTCCAAGTCTATCTGGCCATAGGCGCATTCTGGGTCGCGTTCATCTTCGTTGCAGCCGGCTACACCGGAGTCGACTTTGGTGAAGTACTCTCTGCTACGCCTCCCGAGTACCTGGACCTCTCAGGCCTGTACGATGTAGCCAATGGAGCGCTGATAAACTGGGCAGGCATAATGGCTCTTGCCGTTGGTGATATCGTCGCACTTGACTTTATGGAGCGCGTCTTTGCAGCAAGAGATCCCAAGACCGCACAAAGAGGCGCGTTCATGGGTGCAGGTCTGACCTTTCTTACCGTCATACCTACAAGCATGATCGGCATATTCGTACTGTTCATGCTCCCGACGCTTGAAGACCCATTCTTGGCCTACCCGACATTTGCACTCAACCACGTTCCCTTCGCGATAGGTGCTGCTCTACTCATGGGCGTACTCGGCGCCTCGATGTCCACAGCAAGCGGTGGCCTTCTTGCGATCTCTTCAGTCATGTCGAGGAATATCATACAGAGGAACATACTGAAGAGGATATTAAAGCGCCCGGGGCTAGATGATCGCAAACTGCTCATTACGACGCGTCTATTTATGGTGCCTATGATGGCTGGAGCATTCATTCTCGGATACTTGATTCCTCAGCCCGGCATCTATCTGATACTTGCTTTTGACATTGTCTTTGCAGGCGCTTGGGGACCACTGACGTTTGGTCTGTTCTGGAAGAAGGCCAACATGCCGGCCGCATTAACATCCTTGATAGTCGGGTCCGCGCTCAGGCTGCTCATGTTCTTCCTCATACCTGAGGAATGGGCAGGGCTCGACACTATGATACCCCCTGCAATATCAATTCCTCTGTTCGTCGCAGTGGCGCTTGCAACACAGAAAAGGTATCCGGGAGAGAAGAGGCATGGTGTTGTCGACTATGTGCCACCTGAGGAGGATATCATAAACGGAGAAGACCTGAAGGGGTACATCGAGCCAGCCATCAAGTAGCCTCCTACATCTTTTCTAATCAAGAAAGGTTAATTATCGGAGGAAGCACTTCAAGTTCCCGTGCCCAGTCAAGGATACGCTACTATTGGCCTCAAACCTGCGATACTTGCAAAGCTGCAAAAGATTACTGAGGAGTACTATCCTGGCATGTTCGTGCCAAGTGCGCTGATTATGCTGATGAACGAGATAAAGCGAGGGTACTACACAGTTGATATGTGCACGATAAAGGAGGACTTTGGTGGCAGGTACACGTCACTTACAATACGGTATGACGTCAAGGCATGGCTTGACGAGAACTATGAAAAATACAATGACGATTATAGCAGGAAGTACTCTACAAACAGCTTCACCCAGTTTGCAAGCTACTTTATGCTCAACATGTTCGAGTCAAAGGCCAGGTCTCAGAACTATATTCTTAAGCTGAAGGAAGCGGACTTTGCATGGCTTGAAGCAGAATACCAGAAGCACAAGCAGGAATACAGGACAAAGTATTCAGTCTACACATTTGAGCAGTTTGCCGACGTATTTCTGAAAGAGCTGCTAGACAGGGTCAATGAAGCGAAAAGAGTCCTGACCGTCTAATGTGCGCAGTTTACACCTTTGGCTAACAGATAGAGAAATGCAATAAATATGCTAAATACAAAGCGCTATGGAGATACTTATTCTATTTCTAATAATTTCTATCGCGTAATTCTCCTACTTTCTCTTATTATTATGATATCTAAACCTATATTTATAACCCGTCTAAAACTGATTATGCTCGAGGGTGCAATCAAACAGCGTTCATATTGGCGGGCGGTGGTTGCTGTCTGCTACGCCAAGAACAAGCTCCAACTCAAAATATAGCAGAGCATCGACAAATTACTGAACCCTGCAGTAGAATTGCATTAATTTGTGCACAACATAATAAGTGCAAAGACCTATAGCAGTCTGCGGCAAAATTGAATAGCAAGTACGACGATAGCAGCTAGTAGTTGCTATTCAACATCCGGCCGGTCAAGGACATCCTCAGCATCAAGCGAGAGATAATAAAACTGGTCGAAAAGCAAAAGCCTGGTACATGGGACGACCTCTCTTCTTTTAGGAAGGAAATAGGCGACCTCCTGTCTTGCTTTTCAGAGTACAACCCATCATGGAAAAAGGCACCAATAGTCTTTCGCATAGCACGCGTTAATGCGGATGGCAATAGGCGCATCTACATGGAGAATGTTGAACTGCCAAACACCGAGCATGACATTGATCTCGTGCTCAAGATGCTCAACTACATGCGCAAAGAAAAGGGCTTGGTGGAGGTCAAGATGCCACTGTTTGTACAGCCTGACGAAATACTGCTTGCGCGCCAAGACGGCAGGGTTGACTTTCAAGTTGACGGCATACTTTCGCAACTTGCTGTTGTATTCCAGAAAGGCATGATACTTTTGGTGGGGTTTGTGTTTGGCCGTAATTACGTTCTCTTGGAGAATTAATACGTAATATACAGTTAGAGTAACGAGCTTTTTATAATTAGTAAATGTAATAAGACGCATATGACTGACGTCCTGTCCTTTACAAAGATACTGGTACCGATCGATGGTTCGCCGGTTTCCAAGAAGGCGGCAAAATACGGAATCCACCTGGCACAGACCGAGAACGCAAAGCTGATCCTGATGCATGTCGTCGAGGACGTCAAACAGGGAGGAGCCATAGGACTTCAGGCAAAGTATGGCAATGTCCGGCT
>CAYXGH010000033.1:0-10057 GCA_964464485.1 uncultured Nitrososphaera sp. | reverse complement strand
ATCCTGTGTAAAGCAAAACTTAAATTTGCTAATCTTGACAGTTGGTAAGGGTTCAAAAAATTCCTACACTTAAACAGACATACACAGGATATGCTGCCAAGCTGATGCTAGAAGACGGTACTGTTTTTGATGGCATTGGCTTTGGCTATCCATCAGGAATTGCTGGCGAAGTAGTGTTCAACACTGGCATGGTCGGCTATACAGAAACTCTGACGGACCCTTCTTACAGGGGTCAGATATTGTGCCTTACCTATCCGCTTGTGGGTAACTATGGAGTCCCAAGCTATGACATAAAGGACGAGTATGGTCTGCCCAAGTTCTTTGAGTCAGATAGGATTCAGGTCAAAGGATTGCTTATTCATGATCTATCTCACATTGCAAGCCACTGGAGCTGCATAAAGACACTGGATCAATGGCTTTACGAGGAAAAGGTGCCGGGGATCTATAATATCGACACAAGAGAGCTGACGAAAAAGTTAAGGGAGCATGGAGTCATGATGGGCGCAATTGTTGTGTCTGAAAATGCCATTAATGAATCCCTCTTGAAGAAGATGCTTGCAAGTGCCAAGTACGAGGGATTGAACTTTATGCCTGAGGTTTCGACAAAGGGGGCTCAAGAGTATGGCGACAGGGGCAAGGACTGCGTCGTGGTGCTTGACACCGGCGTGAAATATAGCATCATACGCAATATCATGCGCACGGGGTATAGGGTTGTCCGGCTGCCCTGGCATGCAACGTATGAGCAAACGATGTCATATAACCCAAAGGGGGTGGTGATAAGCAATGGGCCGGGCGACCCCAAGGTCTGCACTAGTACGATCAAGACTGCTTCAAAGTTGATCAATATGTCTACTCCGACTCTTGGCATCTGTCTTGGCAACCAGATCCTTGCGCTTGCAGGTGGCGCCAACACTTACAAGTTGAGATTCGGCCACAGAGGTCAGAATAAGCCATGCGTGAATTTGCGCAACAACCAGGTGTACGTGACTAGCCAGAACCATGGCTACGGGATTGACCCAAAGAGCCTTGGCAAGACGGGCTTTAGGGTTTGGTTCTCAAATGCTGACGACAATACAGTTGAAGGGTTTGAGCACAAGAGCAAACCGATAATTGCTGTCCAGTTTCATCCCGAAGCATCGCCGGGTCCCTATGATTGTATGTTTGTGTTCGACAGGTTTAGAGAAATTATTGCCAACGGTATGAGGGACGAAACAGATGCAGCAGAAGCTGCACAGCGGCAGTCTGTGAAAAAGACTACAAAGCCTTTGAAAAAATTTGTAATAAATAAAAAAATAGGAGGGAGAAAGATCGCCAAGAAATGAAACAATAAAGAAAGTTCTTGTCCTCGGAAGCGGGGCAATCAAGATTGGAGAGGCAGGCGAAAGCCAGCAATAATAACTGGCCGCAAATTTGACTACTCCGGTTCCCAATGCCTCAAGGCACTTGCCGAGGAGGAAATAAAGAGCATCCTAATAAATCCTAACATTGCGACTATCCAGACTGATACGCGCTTTGCAGACAAAGTATACCCTCTTCCAATAAATACGAGTTACGTGGAGAGAGTTATCGAGGTAGAGCGGCCCGATTCAATAATGTTGGGCTTTGGCGGTCAGACAGCCCTCAACTGCGGGGTCTCACTGCACGAGCAGGGCATCCTCCAAAAATATGGCATAACTGTTCTTGGCACCTCTATCAGAGGAATCAACATCACTGAAGACAGACAGCGGTTCAAGGAAGCCATGATAAAGAGTGATGTGCCAGTGTTACAGAGTTTTGCAGTCAATTCGCTACAGGAAGCCTTCAGGGCAGCCATTGACATTGGCTACCCCGTCATCATCAGAGTAGCGTATACGTTGGGCGGCAGGGGTGGTGGTGTCGCACATAATGAGTATGAACTGCAGGAAATTGTGCAGCGAGGTCTTAATCTCAGCATGGTACATCAAGTTTTGATAGAGCATTATGTCGGGCACTGGAAGCAAATTGAGTACGAGGTGATGCGCGATTACAAGGGGAACAGTGTGATCGTATGCAACATGGAAAATGTTCTTGCAATGCGTGTCCATACTGGCGATAACATCGTCATCGCGCCATCCCAGACACTCAACAACTATGAATATCATATGTTGCGCTCAGCTGCCATTAGGGCGACTAGCCACTGTGACATTGTTGGTGAGTGCAACATCCAGTTTGCCCTTGATCCAACATCAGAACAGTTTGCCGCTATCGAAATAAATGCAAGACTGTCTCGCTCGTCGGCCCTTGCAAGCAAGGCAACCGGCTACCCTCTTGCATACATGGCGGCCAAGATTGCCCTAGGGTATTCATTGTCTGAACTCATTAACAAGATCACAAAAGCTACTACTGCATGCTTTGAGCCATCGCTTGATTATGTTGTGCTCAAAATGCCGAGATGGGACTTCTCAAAGTTTGAGCTTGTTAAGCGCAAGCTTGGCAGCACAATGAAGTCGGTTGGTGAAGTCATGGCCATTGGCAGAACCTTTGAAGAAGTGGTGCAAAAGGCGATTAGGATGTGCGACATCGGCAAAGATGGTCTTGTCGCAAATGCAAATTTGTTGTCTCAGCCTACGGCGGAAGACATTGAAAGGATCGAGCTGGCACTCATACATCCAACTGACGAGATAATATTCGCAGTAGTTGAGTCCATAAAGGCAGGCCTGACGATTGCACGCATCAATCAATTGTCAGCAATCGATCCATGGTTCTTGCTCAAAATAAAGAATATAGTCGATATGGAAGATAATATCCTCCGTAAATCCAACAGCTTTGACGAGCAGCTGATAAGGAAGGCGAAAAAGATGGGATTTTCGGACAAGCAGCTGGCGCGCTGCCTCAATCTCGAGGAGATGCAGGTTCGTAACCTGCGGCAGAAATTTAACATCAGGCCTGTCGCAAAGCAAATAGACACACTGGCTGCAGAATGGCCAGCCAAGACCAACTATCTCTATTTGACGTACGGCGGCGATACTGATGACGTCAAAGTGAAGGACAGCAATAAGAGTAGGATGATAGTGCTGGGCGCTGGCCCCTACAGGATCGGAAGCAGCGTCGAATTTGACTGGGCAACTGTCAACACAGTGTGGGGCCTCAAGGAAAATGGAATCAAGGAAATTTCAGTCATCAATTGCAACCCGGAAACAGTCTCAACGGACTATGATATCTGCGACAGGCTCTACTTTGAAGAGTTGACGCTAGAGCGTGTGCTGGACATCTGTGAGAAGGAAAGCCCAACAGGAGTGGTCACATGTGTAGGTGGTCAGACGGCAAACAACCTAACACCTAAGTTGGCAAAATGCGGCATCAATATTGTCGGTACTAGCAGCGAAAATGTTGACAGGGCCGAAGACAGGGCCAAGTTCGGACAGTTGCTCGATTTACTTAAGATAAAGCAGCCTGCGTGGAGAAAATTTACCTCACTTGCAGAAGCTAAGGGATTTGCAGACACCGTCGGTTACCCCGTGCTTGTCAGGCCATCCTATGTACTTTCAGGTGCAGCAATGAAGGTAGTATGGGGCGAGCAGCAGCTAGAGGGCTTTCTGACTGACGCAACAAACATCAGCCCAGATCATCCGGTTGTCATTAGCAAGTTCCTCCAAGACGCTGCAGAGGTCGAAGTAGATGCAGTATCAGACAGCAACGAAGTTATCATCGGCTCTATTATTGAACACATCGACAATGCGGGTGTCCACTCTGGCGACGCGATAATGAGTATACCTCCTTGGCGGCTCGATAGGAAGACAATTGACACCATCACAGACTACAGCGTCAGGATAGGCAAGGCTCTCAATGTCAAAGGCCCCTTTAACATCCAATATCTGATTAAGGATGAAGAAGTACTGGTGATAGAGGCAAATGTTAGGGCATCGCGCTCGATGCCTTTTGTGTCCAAGTTCGTAGGCTATAATATTATCAACCTTGCTGCAAAAGCAATGATTGGCAAGCCGCTTCCGCCTACTGCTAGGGACCTGTGGCTCAAGACTACGGGCTTTGGGATTAAAGTGCCTCAGTTCTCGTTCATGCAGCTTGAAGGCTCAGATGTGGTGCTTGGAGTAGAGATGCAGTCAACTGGCGAAGTTGCATGCTTTGGCAATAGTTTCTATGATGCATTGTCTAAAGCATACATGGCGGCCGGCTATTCTCTACCACTGTCAGGATCGGCACTAATAACCGTGGGTGGACAAAAGAACAAAGAGAAATTGCTGCCTATAATATCGCTCATTACGTCCATGAACTACCGAATTATGGCTACTGAGCACACAGCAGAATTCATAGAGAATAATAACTTTAACGACATACAACTGGTCTACAAGATAAGTGAGCCGGATCGCAAGCCCAATATCGCCGACTTATTGTACGAACGCAAGATCAACTTTATCATAAACATTCCAGCCACGTCTACGATTGAAAAGTATGTGGGCATGCTCTATGACGAGTACCAGATAAGAAGAAAAGCAGTTGAAATGGGCATACCTGTTTTAACTACATTTGAAGCAGCAAGCTCGTTCATCAATACGCTCCAGTGGCTGCGTGATAACACCCCCACCATAATACCACTTAAAAGTTACATCGGGCTGGAATAACTGCAAATGCAGGAAAAAATCGATTATGACCTTATAGGCATATATCTATGGTTGATTCTGGTTAACAGAACTATTATGCCATGGGTTCAGTTTCTTTCATCTGAGGATGCATTTTCACTGTGCGACGTAAGAGGGAGATCTATTTTATAAAATGCGGGGAAGGAGCGCTGCATCGCCTACAATAGAGCCGTCAAGCGTTACAACAATACACCTCTTCACGCCATGCTGCATTACTCTTGTGAGTATGGGCGAAAGGGACTTATGATATAACTTTTCGCCAGTGGCATAAAGATATGGATTAAAGGTTGGTACTACTATAATGTCAAGTATTCCCTTCTCCGCAAAAATATCTTCCTTTCTTGCCTGAATATATAGCCATACCCGCTCGCCGTTTATCACACTCCCTTTTTTCAAAAATACAGGATGTACATGCCCCATCACTATTCGCTTGACATGTCCTCTAACATCAGAAGGCATACTGTGGCCGTGCACCAAAAGCGTATCGTCAAGCATCATGCCCTTGCTGGTTATCATATTTACATTCATTGGAACCAGTTGTCCAATGTTGCCATCGTGATTGCCCGGCACAAGGTAGACATCCGTCTTGGCTGACAGCTGCTTCAAGAATAGTGGCACAGTATCCCACTCTTGTCTGCTTATTGAGCCAACCGTGTGCTTGATGTCGCCTAGCAATATGATGCTATCTGCATGCTCTGACTGGACAAGATCTAATAGTTCAGCAACCATGTCAGAGACAAGGCTTGGGCTGACGGTTATTCCTTTTGCTAACAGGTCTGCTTCAAGCCCGATGTGCAAATCGGATACTGTAATGTATTTTCTGCCTTCATCTTCTAGCAATATTGCAGGATGAGGATGAATAGGTCGCATCTTCACACTTTTATACCACCGATCAGGCAAATAAGTTAGTCGTGCAGTCGAGAGTGGACTATACAGTAAGGTCAGGTAGTGTCAAGCAGATGTTGTTTCTGCCAAGTGGCAAAAAGTTATGGGTTGTCATAGGTAGAGACAATGAATACTGGACAGATCCCGAACTTGGCTTTTGCTCCTGCAAGGACTTTTATTTTACTACTCTGTCAAGTGGACAGGATTGCTACCATCTAAAGAGCGTCAGAAAAGCTATACAACAAAGAGGATTCGCAGCTATTGAGTTTGATGACAGGGATTACATTCACCTATTGCAGGCAGTAGCAGATGATAACATAAGTGTCCTAGGCCGTAGTTGATACTTGACTATTGGTAGTACTTGGCTGCGTAGTATCAGATGGCGGCGGCTTCTGATTCTGGTGAACTTCAGGCTTTTCTAATGTTGTCCTTGCTTCGCCACCCTTTCTTCCAATAGTGCTATAATACTCTGCTCCGCGCTCCTGCTTGACAGTCTCGCCGCCCCGCTTGCCAATCTCACTGTAAAATTCCGCGCCATAGCGCTCCTTAACAGCTCCGCCGCCCTTTTCTCCTATTTCTCGATAAAATTCCGCGCCATAGCGCTCCTTAACGACTTCGCCGCCCCGCCTTCCTGCCTCACTGAGACCTTCTCTATCATTTGCCCGTGCTTCTCCACCTGCCTTCGCGACCCTTAGTCTCGTGTCCGAATTTGCCGCGGCCAGGCCCCTCTTCTGGTGCGGCGCAATACCTCCTTTCCGTGCTACTCGTTGCCTCGTCTCTTCGTTGGCAGACGCAAGGCCTCGTCGAGCGCGCTCTCTATCAGATGCAGCCTGCTCTAAGCCCATAGAGATTAGACACGCATATTGCTTAAAAGGGGAAACGAAAAAAGTAAGAGAACCATAATCAAACAGTTTATTAGCCGACTGTTTTTTGGCATCGTTGTGGCGTCTGACAACGTTCTTATTGTTGGTTTTGGGAGCAGAGAGCACGCTCTTGGTTGGAAGATTGCACAGAGCAAACACGTAAGCAAGATCTATTTTGCTCCAGGCAATGGGGGTACATATGAAAATATCGATATCAAGCACAATGACATCGACAAATTGGTGTCATTTGCAAAGCGTAAGAACAACCTGCTGACGGTTGTGGGTCCTGAAGAGCCTCTCTCGCTTGGAATTGTTGATGCCTTTGAAAAAGAGGGTCTGCGCATTTTTGGGCCTAGGAAAAAGCCGGCTAGGCTTGAAACCAGCAAGGCTTTTGCCAAAGAGTTCATGCATGATGCAGGTATCCGGACTCCTAAATTTGCAATATTCTCTGATGCACAAAAGGCCAAGGACTATGTCGTCAGGCAGAGCAGACCGCAAGTAATCAAGGCGGATGGCCTTGCAGCAGGCAAAGGTGTAGTAGTGTGTGACGGCGCCGACCAAGCTATTGCAGTGATTGAGAGCATGATGATCAAGAAGGAGTTTGGCGCTGCAGGCACTAAAGTAGTCATTGAAGAGCGGCTTTCTGGCGAAGAGGTATCCTTCATTGCTCTGTGCGATGGCAAAACAATAATGCCTCTTGCTCCAAGCCAGGATCACAAGCGGATATGTGATGACGACAAAGGTCCCAACACTGGTGGCATGGGAGCCTATTCTCCTACACCAGTGATTGACAGCGACCTTGATGAAAAGATAGTAAACGACGTGATGCAGCCAGCTATGATTGCAATAAGAAAACGCGGCACTCCATTCAAGGGCTTTCTCTATGCCGGCATAATGGTTGACGAAAATACAAAAAAACCCTACGTGCTTGAATTCAACGTAAGAATGGGCGATCCAGAGTGCCAGCCCATAATGATGAGGATGAAGTCCGACCTTTATGAGTACGTCGATGCAGCAGTGGACGGGCGACTCGAGTCAATGCCGCAGATCGAATGGAAGAACCAGACCGCCGTGTGTGTGATAATGGCGTCAAAGGGATATCCAGGCAGTTACGAAAAGGGCAAAGTCATAGAGGGTCTTAACTCTGAATTTGGGCCACATGTCATGGTTTTTCATGCGGGGACAGCAAGGGACTTGCAGGGCAGGATTGTGACTAATGGCGGAAGAGTTTTAGCGGTAACTGCGCTTGGAGAGGATGTAAGAAGGTCGATAGACAGTGCCTACTCCGCTGTCAGGAAAATACGATGGGGAAAAAACGACCACTATTACAGGACAGATATTGCAAGAAGGGCAATAGGCCGCTAGGTGTAATAGATGCCATCCTCACTAGCGATTGCGTCCAATCTTTTGTCATACTTGTCATGTGGTAGATTCTCAAGCAGCTGAAACGAGTATGCAAGCCCAATAGAAAATGTTCGCTTACCCGACAGTAACCTGTCATAGAATCCCTTACCGTATCCAAGGCGGTTACCCTTTTTATCAAAAGCAATGCCAGGCACGACAAGTATATCGATCTCACTCATCTGCTCATATGGCGGAGGTTCCAGGATACCAAACCTGCCCTTGATTAAGGATCTTGTAGATGACAGTTCATAAAATGTGATCTTGTCTTCGTTGACCCTTGGCAGCGCGATCTTTTTACCCAGTATTTTTGCATGCTTGATTATCAATTCTGTAGTTACCTCAGAACCAAATGCATAGTATGCTCCAACAACCTTGGCCGGCTGGAACTCCTTGCTGTTTATTACAAATTCTTGTATGGTTTTGCTCCTTTTTGCGATCTCCTGGTAATTCAGCCTGTTGCGCCTTTCAAGCACCTCTTGTCGTATTTCTTTTTTGCCTAACAGCAGCTACTTACTCATCTCTCGTGTTATAAAAGCAGCAGCAGCAGTCACGGTATTTTTCAAAAGCATCGCCCGGGTCATAAGGCCCACTCCGCCTGGCACCGGCGTTATCCAAGATGCTTTTTGCTTTACAGAGTCAAAGTCAAGGTCCCCGGTCAGCTTGCCATTGAGTCGGGCTATCCCAACATCAATAACGACCACATCTTCCTTTATCATGTTTGCAGTAAGCGTAAAGCGCCGACGGTTGCCCACCGCAGTAACAATCAGATCTGCACTGCGTAGCTTTTTGTTAAGATCCTTTGTCTTTGAATGGCAAATTGTCACTGTGGCGTCTCGTTCCAACAACAAAATCAAAAGCGGTTTTCCCACCAAGTTACTGCGGTTTACAATGACTACGTCCATCTTGGCTACATCTATTTTGTAATAGTCCAAAAGCTCCATGATGCCAGAAGGTGTACAGGGCTTAAGTGCTGCGATACCACTCTGCAGCATGCCAACGTTGTATGGCGTCAAGCCATCCACATCCTTCAGCGGACTTAGGGAGGAGAGTATATCAAATTCATCGATATGAGAGGGCAGAGGTAGTTGTACTAAAATGCCGTGGACTTCAGGATCGTTGTTTAGGAGTTGCACGAGCTCGCGCAGCTCCTTCTGCTTAAAGGTGGCGTCAAGTCTATGATCTCTTGTGATAATACCTACCTCTTTTGCATCCTTATGCTTGCTCTCAATATAGGTTGCAGATGCAGGATCATCTCCGACCAGCACTGTAGCAAGGCAAGGCTGGACACCCATTGCCTTCAATTCTCGAACCACCCCTATTACTCTTGATTTTACGGCTGCCGACACGACCTTGCCATCGATTAAGCGCGCTACCAATTGAGTAGGTGGCAATTTTCTATACTATTTGCTTTTCTATATATAATACTCGTGTAGAATCACACTACACAGCATAGCTATAATTCCTTATGAAGCCGAATAAAATAAGGTAGTAAAAAAGAACTAAAGAAACATATACTATACTGCTGGCGATATTTCAAGCCTCGCCAAAGGACTTTATATGCTAAACCTATTAGTCCTTGTCTATCTCAACCTGCTCAAGGTGTTGTAGTGCTTGAACTATCTCCTTATGTAACTGCTCAATGCTTTGTTCGTCAGCCTTGAACATCTTTTGCTCTATAAGAGTAGCAGGCTGCTGCATCTTTGACGTTTCGGCGAGTATCTTTTTCGCCTTTGCGTCAATATCATCCTGGGAAGGAAGATTCGATTTAGAAAGCTCTAATAACTTTTTGTCAAGCGCAGAAATCCTGTCCTCGAGGAAGGATACAAGGTTGTTGCGGAGTTCCTTGACATCCGAAAAGTCTGCCACGGGCTGCAGGTAAGCGATCTTTTGGTTGAGCGAATCGAGTTGCTGCTTGTATTTTAGCAACAGTTTGTCACGCTCAAACCTGTCGATCCTGCCATCCTGAGCTGCTTCATATACCCGAGTAATTGCTTCAGCTGTAAGGTTCTTCTCAAACAGGAGTGATAAAAGTTCCGCGCGTATGGAGGTGATGGATGATGAGGACGACGACCGTGCATGCTTTTTATTGTTACTTTTGATGCGAAAAAGCTTGCCTAGAAATACTGCGGATATTACGCCTGCGATAGATGAGCCGGCGATGAGGGCGATTTCTGTGGACATTATATACGGGATTTGCCAAGGCTTGCTAGAAGAAAAGCTTTATGTTGTATCAGAGGCTCTGTTAACTTAACTTAAATTCTTTAGATTTAATGAGCTTCTCTGCATCCC
>CAYXGH010000032.1:0-10237 GCA_964464485.1 uncultured Nitrososphaera sp. | reverse complement strand
GTATGATGCATATGCCTTATAGAGCAGAGCAACAGCGAGTCCCTCGAGTCCTTTGCCGCAGAGATTTCTCTTTACCTCACTCCACTCATTAGCTCCGATACCCTGTGTTTGGTCTTATTTTCACTACGCTCGCCTCCATTCGCTAGGATGTTAAACCTTCGAGATGTCTAACAAAAATGCTTCTTCTCTAGATCACCAGCGAGCATCCGAAGCTTGAATAGCCAATCCGATCTAATGACCTCTTAAACAAAGAAAAAGTCCTGTAAATGAGGATACGACTAACTAACCTTTTGTGTTGTGATTTCTTGTTGACCGCAGTATATGGAGTGTGGATTGGTAGCTCATGGTATGAAGATTGAGAACAGAGACGTTTGTCTGGATCTATAAATATATCACTTTACAACCAAAACTGGGATAGGAGAGTAGGTGACCACGCCGGAGGCAACGCTTCCTAGAAGCAGTCTTGTAAAGCCGCTTTTTCCCCTTGTTCCTACAACTATTAGATCTGCTCCCTCGCGTTCGGCACACGCTATTATCTCTCCATACACCGGCATATGGTCTTCCACAAGTTCGGCTGTTGATTCAACACTATTTTCCTTTGCTTTTTTCTGCGCATCTTCTAACAAGATGCTGGCCTTTCGTCTATCTTCTTCGTGCAACTTGTCAGACATGGAGGAAACTGAACCTCGAGGAATAAGCACATTTAAAACATGCAATATGACAAGGTTTGCATTGTACTTTCTTGATAAATCAATTGCATAATCCACCGACCTTTTTGAGGTGTCTGAGCCATCTGTTGCTACAATAATTTTCTTGATAATTTGAATGTCGCCTGACCCCCCCGTTGTACTACATTGGATACGTGGAATGAATCTTATAAAAATGTCTGTCTATCAAATTTGGTTGGGTGTGTATATCATTCGGCAATTAAGTACTACATCAAGCGACAACTTCACACAGCCCTTTGTTCTATCTTAATTATTTGCACATGATCTCCTATAAACACACAATATACCCATCGAAATTATCAACACGCATGAACTGCAAAATACAAACAGGATCACAGCAGCAGCAGCGGCGGCGGCGACGACAACAACAATTGACACGGCTAGAATAGCCCTGTCCAATATTGAGAAAAAAATTGTTACATCTTATTCTAATAATCTTTTGCCCGGTTGAAAAATTGAGATGCGTGCACCTGTAACTACTACTACTGTCTGCTGATAGAAGATTCACTTAACTCAACTTCGTGCTGCTGCTCTTCTTCAAGTAACTCCACTAAATGCGTGTAGTATGGCAGAAATTCCCTCCTCTTTTCTGTTGTTCTATGTATTACTCCATCGGAGGAAGATACATCCTGTCCGATCAGCCTCTTTCCGATTAACTCTCCAAGGTAGAGAGATGTACCTGCTCGTAGCTGAGGTTCGCTCTGTACATTATATGTGAGTCTTTTTTATTCCAGAGGTGGCAAGCGCTAGCACGTCGCCCATTATCTGAATTTTTCCCCTATTGTTTTTGCGTTCATACATAGTTGTCGGATTGGCAGCAGAGCCTCACTCTACAAAAGACGCTTGATTGTCTTGCCTTACACTGCATTATTTTTATTAGCCATGAGTTCAACGAGTACATCATGTCGCATAGGCAGGCGGGAAGTAAGCTAAATTTAGCTATTAACGGCTTTGGCAGGATTGGCAGGAGCTTTCTTAGAGCGGCGCTGGAAGACAGGGAATTTCTACAATTGTTTAACATAGTCGCTATCAACGACACCGCGGATGCCAAGACACTGGCGCACCTGTTCAAGTACGACTCTACGTTTGGAAAGTTTGCAGGAAAGGTGATAGCAAGCGATCATTCCATCCAAGTTGATGGTACCGATATCAGGGTCCTCCAAGAGAGGGATCCCTTGATGCTCCCTTGGAAAGAAATGCGTGTCGACCTGGTTCTAGAGTCCACCGGCAAGTTCAAGGAGGCACACGAAGCCCAGAAACACATTCAAGCAGGGGCAAGAAAAGTAATCATCTCTGCTCCTGCAAAAGGACCGGACACCACGCTGCTTGTAGGAATAAACGAAAAAGAGTACAGGCCAGAGACGCACAAAATTGTATCGATGGCATCATGCACGACAAACTGCATTGCGCCAGTCTTGAAGGTTTTGAACGAAAAGTTCGGAATTGAGAGCGGTTATATGACAACTGTCCACGCTTATACCAATGACCAAAGGCTTCAGGACTCTCCACACAAAGACCTCAGGCGTGCAAGAGCGGCTTCAATGTCTATCATCCCAACCACTACCGGCGCCGCCAAGTCTATAGGGACCATCATACCTGCTCTTGAAGGAAAAATAGACGGAATGGCGTTGAGAGTTCCAGTAAGCAATGGCTCCATAGCTGACATGGTCATGACCTTAAAAAAGGATGTTACTACAGATGAGGTCAACTTGGCGCTAAAGGAAGCTTCAGAAAAAGATCTGAAGGGAGTGATGGCTTACACAGATGACCCTCTGGTTTCTTCAGACATAATAGGGGAACCTCATTCTTCCATCGTGGATGGTTTGAGCACAATGGTTATTGGCGAGAGGAGCAGAAATGTCAAAGTCCTGTCTTGGTATGATAACGAGTGGAGCTTTGCCTGCAGGCTTGTCGACCTAATTAAATTTATTGGCAGCAAAATATAACGGTGTAGAAAAAAGATGCGCAAAATCGTAGTTTTCAGCGACATAGATGGTACGCTTATAGATATCTTCACGCGCAAGTATGGCAAGTCTAAGGAACTGGTGAAAAAGCTGAAGGAGTCTTCAATCCCTGTTGTCTTATGCTCCTCAAAGACAATGGCTGAGCAGGACCTGATACGCAAGGATTTAGGGCTCGAAGGCGAGCCCTTCATAATAGAAAATGGCGGCGCTGTAATAATTCCTGAGGGTTACTTTGATGGTGGCGGCAGGATTGATGATGACCTCAAGCGTTATGATGGTATGCGCGCCATCGATGGTTATGGGATCATAGAGCTTGGCAAGTCTTCTGAAGAAATTAAGAAGGTATTGCAGGAGATTCGCCGCAAGACAGGCACCACTTTCAAGGGCGTCAGCGACCTATCTATAGAGGAGCTTGCAAAAATAGTGGGGATGACTCACGACGAGGCTGAAAGGATGTCAAAGAGGCAATATGGTGAAACCATCGTGGAGATAGACAAGAATGAGAAAGAACAATTTGAACAAGCACTGACTCAGCAGGGACTTCAAGTGATACATGGCGGCCGTTATTTTGATGTAACTGCCGGCAATGACAAGGGCAAGGCAGTGAGGATACTGATAGACCTTTACCGAAAGAAACTTGGAGATAATACGACATTCATTGGAATTGGAGACAGCCCAAACGACGTACCGATGCTCAAATGCACAGACATAGCGATTCTTGTACAGAAACATGACGGCACTTGGGCGGAGGTAGATAATAACAACAACATAATCTCTCATGTCGTGAAAGTTAAGGGAATAGGACCCGCAGGATGGGAAAATGCATTTGCCACTATAATGGAGATGGAGGCTGATGAAAAACATGTCGCCTGACACGATCTTCCTTGTCCCACATACTCACTACGATGCCATATGGGCATTCAATAAGGAGGACTACTTCTACATCAACACCGAGCTCATATTGAAAAATGCGGTGAATCTAGCCAAGCAAACAGCAGATTACAAATTCACCATTGAACAGACTTTTCTTTTAGAGTATGTGGAGAATAATTACCCCAGCCTATTTTCTGAAATAAAAGATCTCATCAAGAGAGACAAGTTCGAGATTGCAAGCGGGCAATACCTCCTCGCAGATGCCATGATACCGCACGGGGAAGTTATGATAAAGGAGATAGCTGAAGGAAAGAAATATGTGAAGGACAAGTTTGCCAAAGACATAGTGGTCGGCTGGGGTGCCGACGAGTTTGGTTTCAATGCACAGTGGCCACAGATCCTAAAGGGATGTGGCTACCGGTTCTTTGCCTTCAGACGAGGCGCTGACTCAAGGAAGCCATCTGAATTCATATGGCAGGGACTTGACGGCTCACAGGTACTCTGTCATTGGATGCCTCTTGGATACAGGGCCGGGCTTGACCTTGAGAAACTCCATGAGTCATACAAGGCTCTAAAGCAACATGCTGCGACTGGAAGCATTCTCATGCCTTCGGGAAGTGGAGTGACACTACCGCAACCGGAGACTTCAGAAGCAGTAAAAGAATGGAACGAGAAAAATGGTGGAACTGCCAAGATGATAATATCCACCCCATCTGAGTTTTTCAACGAACTTGAAAAAAAAGGTGCCAAATTTAATGTGAGAAAAGGCGAGATGTATTCGGGTCGGGTCTCAGAAGTATTTCCAAACTCGACGTCGTCGAGGATGTGGATAAAACAGGGAGCCAAGATGTATGAAAATGCCTTGTTGACACTTGAACGCTGGAACGCCATCGGCACCTTGATGGGGTGTTCTGATTTCTCAGAACAGCTTGCAAAATACTGGCGTAATATGTTGTTCATAGCTATGCACGACGCAGTGCCTGGTACTGGTATAGATGAGGTGTACAACGAGATACGGGAAATATTTCATAGTGCAGGTGATACTATACTGAAATCTGTTCGTGACTGTATGAGATCTGTCGCAGGCAGGGTAAGGGAGCAAGGAGCAGGAGTAGGCGGCGGCAGTGTCATAGTGTTTAATTCGCTACCCTGGGAGGTGCATGACTGGGTTGAGTGTATGCTAGAATTTGCAGAAGGTCAGGTGAAGGGGATAAGGTACCTACGCTCTGGGAACGAGACTTTTGAGGTTGACATCTTAGAATACTCTTTGCATCCCGACAAAAGCACCAAGAATGTCACCGTCGGTTTCCTGGCAAAAGTGCCTGCACTGGGTTTTAGAACGTTTGAGATTGTAGCCGGAAACAGCATGAATATGACAACCACTTTAACCCGTGATACTTCGTTTTCCACGGGCCAGTTCGACATAAGAGTGGACCCAGAGACAGGCATTATTCAAGTGCAGCAAGGTGGAGAAGATCTCTTTGCAGGCAATGAGCTGCGGCTTGAAGAAGAGCTTGGAGACCTTTACTATCATCAGGACACGCTGGGTCTGATGAAATCAGAAACGGGCAAGGGCATAAAGTATGGTGCTTTCAAGGCAGAAAATTATGAAGTTGATAAAGGAAAGATCCGCAACGTCGTCAAGTTCAAGAGTAAGTACTACGCGCTCAAGTGGCCATATCGGCTCACAGAAAAGCACAAACCTATGATCTATAGGCACAACTTCCTGGACGTCGAAAAAGAGATAGTAATCTACCGGGACATGGACAGGATAGATTTCGTTACACGCATTGATGACCGGCACCCTCACTCTAGAATCAGGGTGCAGTTTGATGCTCCCACTGAATCAGGTCAATATTATTGGTGCGGAACCCAGTTTGGCGCTATTCGCAGGAAGGCAGATCTGTATTACAAAAAGGATGAAAAGGGATGGAAGGAAAAACCATCAGGGGTTTTTCCTTCA
The DNA here is from genome assembly GCA_964464485.1 of uncultured Nitrososphaera sp. Classification (GTDB taxonomy): domain Archaea; phylum Thermoproteota; class Nitrososphaeria; order Nitrososphaerales; family Nitrososphaeraceae; genus Nitrososphaera. Next base: position 4,709 of record CAYXGH010000032.1, on the reverse strand, counting down.
TTTGAATGGGTAGACTGCTCAGACCGCAACAACAGCAAAGGCATATCTCTACTGCATCAAGGGACACCTTCACATGAGGTGAGGGATGGCAAGCTGTACCTGACGCTTTCAAGAAGCATTGTCTTGCTTTCCGCAGATGGGATTATGGGCCCTTGTATACCTACTCCCAATGCAAACGAAATGGGCCTGCAGACATTCCGCTATTCTATCCTGCCACACAGGAAGAGCTGGAAGGAAGCCAAAACATACCTGCGTGCAGCGGAGCTTAACATGCCTCTTGCCGCAATGCAGCTAATTGGAGATGAACAAGAGCATCCTGAAAGGACACTAGAATCGCCGTATTCTTTTCTGGAAATAGAGCCTCAAAACATTCTGCTAAGTACGCTAAAGAAGTCTGCAGCGGACCGCAGGGAGGCAATAATAGTTAGGATTTTTGAGACTGAGGGCCGCAAGTCAATTGCGCGGCTGCACTTTGGAAGGCAGGTTAGGAAGGTTCATCACTTAGATCTGTTAGAAAACGAATTGGACAAGGGCACAGACATTGGGCGCGATATTGTAGAGCTTGAAGTACCTCCATTCAAGATAATAACACTAAAGGTTCAGTTCTAGCAAGGCCTCCTTCATATGCGGCGCCTCTGCAACGACTACGCCACTGGGATCTACTATCATGCTTGTTCCCACACTGACCTTACCATCCTGTGATCCAACCGCGTCTGCTTTTAGGACATAAACTTTGTTCTCTATAGCCCGTACTATTGGAAAGGCTTTATTTTTCCTCTCCTTGTGCTCTAACTCTTGAGCCTTGTAATAGTGGGAGGACAGATATAACAAGACATTTATTTTTCTAAATCTCCTTGGAAGCAAAGGGTCATTCTGATCCCTGCATATTAGCACGCCACAGTTGAGACCTCTGACTCCAAAACTCCGAACACCCTCACGACCATGGGAGAAATATTTTTTGTCGTACTCTGTCAGAGTGCGCTTGAAATATTTCTTAATCTTGTTACGTGGTGTTATTATGAATGCTGTATTGAAAATCTTTCCCCTCGATGGTAGAGAAGAACCCACAACGAGTGTGACCCCTGAGGAGTCTGATGCTTTCTGCAGCTTAGAAACTTCACTGGACACATCATTTGCGTTTACTTGTCGATGGTTGCGTATGTACCCTGTAAGCGCGCATTCTGGGAAGCATAATAGGTCGATCTTTTTTGATCTTGCGAGCTCGATATATTTGAGAATGTTCTTCGTGTTTACACACAGATCCAGTGAAAGTCTCATCTGCACAACTCCTACTCGCAGCCTTGACATGGATATATATACACATCATATCATTCTACAGCACTAGCTAAAAAATCTGTAGCGACTTGATGCTAACATTGTTATTAGAATAGAGCCCCTCTTTTCCTCGGTTCTCTTCAAGCTATCTATCCGGTTCACCTCGATACGGCGTCTATAATTTTCTGCAATGTCAAAATCAGTCACGGTTAAAATTCCAAGGATTTTCCCATCTTTGTCGGCCACAAGCGGCTGGGTTGCCTCATCTTTCCTCAATCATATACTTTCTGCTCTCACTTCAATGAAGAAATTGAGATCGATTGTCATAAGCGTAACTGACATGACATGACAAATTGGACCTCAATTTCTTTACTGCGGGTGCCTTCAGCACAAATGATCCGAATTTGATGAAAAGCTCGCTCTGTTAAGATTCTAAAGGGTTGGCAGCTAATGATTCTTATCATCCAATACCATGAGTGAGCATATACTTTCTTGTCCCTGATTCTAAGTAGAGTTCCTATTAAAGCTTCTTAATATGCACTAGTACTACTGCCCCTATCCACAATGATATCACTATATTCTACTAGTTCATTGCTCCTCCTCATCCAACCAATTTTAGTATATCCTGCATTGAATGTAGCAGTAGCATAATCCTATTATTTGAAATCCTGGTCTGTGCAACAAAATACGCCGTTAGACAAGTCCATAGGCTCTAAATATCATGGAATCTTTCCTTCAGTTTAGACATCCTAGCATGGTAACCTTTATTGTACTCCAATTCTTCTGGAACGAGGGTAGCAGGATGGATGAATCCTTGGCTGCGCATAATCATCGCCCGTTCTACTGCGCGGATCCTTTGGTAATCCCAGTCGACAGTACCAAAGCCGTCATGCGGCTGCGTAAGTCTGCCGTTGTGCATGCTGAAGACTAGGCAGGAGACTATGGGCAGCGCATAATTTATGCTGGCAGGAGAGTTTAGTTTCACTGGCATCAGCGGCATATGATGACTTCCTCGGGTGTTTCCTGCTACATAATGGGGATCAGCAAATGCACTGCCAACCTCTTCGGTTGCAGGAAACTGCTTTTGAGTTCTGATAATTGCAATAGGGTCATCTTTTCCCACGTATGTGCCTGCAATGTTATGAAGTCTGTCAGTGGACGATGACACTATCTGTTCCTTGCTGTCTGAAGAAAGTATCGAATGAACGACATATCTTCCAGGATACATAAGCGCAGCTTCAAGCTCGGCCTTGTCCTGCCACATCTTTAGATCTGCGATCTTGCCGTTCATTACGTCCATTATCCTAAGAATGACGCCTTCAGCCAGTTTCTCGTTTATAATGAGCCCTGTATTGCTTCTAGCATCTACAAACATTTTCCAGAAAGGCAAGTTGAGCGCTCCTGGCTCAGTCTTGTCGGCTGCGATGACGCAAAAAACTTCGCTAGGTCTTTCTTCAGCCATTATCTCTGCAACACCTGGGCCCATTCCCCTGACATTACCTGAGAATGCATCCTTCAGGAGGTCCTGCCCTGCACCGTACAGCCCCTGTTCCTTTGCAACCTCTGTTCCTTTCTTGAAGGCATCCCAAGCCAATTTGTGAATATCAGCATCATCTTTTCCGCGTGTATGCGTCATTATGATATGTATGTCATCGCCAGTGTAACCAACATAGAAATCGAGCAGCAGGTCCTTTGACCTGCCAGCAACATAACTTCTGACGGTGTTGAGGAGCTCGTCGCTTGGGCGAGTATGACCGCCAACTCCACCGACATCAGCTTTAATTGCAGAAATGGTCGTCTTCATAACACTGTAATAGGGTACAGCATCATATTTTACCAGTAAGATTTCATTGCATGGCAGTGCAACCATTTTATAGTTTGATTTCATGTGGAAATACTTGATTACAATTGCAAACACACATATTCATTCTGTAAAACCACACAGGTCAAGGTGGCACCAATTCGACTCTATTTAACGTTATTATTCTGCTGATGATCGCTGTGGACATCATCTCTTCAATTTTCAACAACTCAATTCTTGATGCGTTCATCAGAGACAGATTTGAGACATACATCGTGCTCTCTCTGTTGCTTTGCCAGCATTGAAGAATAAGTTGCTTTGATAGACACACACCTCAAACTGCAAAATATCTCTCTGCATCTCTGTCGCGGTCGCTCCGAAGGATGTAAATAAGTATCTCGTATACCCTTGGATGATGTTGCAAAGCCTGCTAGTGCAGTATCCCTTTTTCTAGCTTGTTGGTATCTGATGGTAAGTCTCGGATCTAAGGTGACTGATACACCCTCAATAATAAAGTAAGAAAATCTCTAATGGCAAAGCAAATGGCAAGCTGCGCAAAAAGGACAGGCAATCCTTTTCACAGATGTGGTAGGTGTGTTATAATTATGACTCTTCTGGAAAGCACTTGTTTCCTCCCATTTGGCAGTGAATTAGGCTACTTTTTATGGGCTCAGTGTTTTCAGGTCTTAGAAAACGTCGTAACACATGACTGCTTAGCAGCTATGGCTAGCATGGTTTGAATTTCTATAGGATGTTGCTAATGAACGCTAGCCATCATGCTGTCCTACAGTAGACTTTGCTAATCTAATTATCCATCACTGTATAGTCAATCCACCATCAATGACAAGACATTGTCCGGTCATATAGGATGATTCTTCGCCTGACAAAAACAAGACTACACTAGCAACTTCTTCAGGGGTTCCCCACCGGCCAAGGGGGATTGCCGCAATCATATCATCAGCTAGTTCTTTAGGCATCGCTTCTGTTCCCGCCTTAGCTGTTGGTGTTTCAATCGCTCCTGGTGCTATAGCATTCACACATATTCCATCTCTCGCAACTTCCAATGCAAGTGACCTTGTAAAACCTACTATGCCTGCCTTTGTCGCGGAATAGTGTACTAGGTTGGCATATCCTATGACAGCTCCAGCAATAGAAGATATGTTGACTATTCTCCCATATCTTTGAGCCCTCATTGTAGGCAGCACTGTCTGAGTACAGTTAAAAATACCCTTCATGTTAACGTTGAATACATCGTCCCAGTCCTTTTCTGTCATTTCTGCAAATGGCTTTAAAGGATAGATCCCTGCATTGTTGACCAAAATATCTATTCTGCCATAATTATCTAGAACTGATCTTGTCATGTTTTCGACACTCTCTCTGTTTGTAACGTCACAGTTTACAGGCAGTGCCTTTGATCCTAATGCTTCTATCTCCTTTGATACTGCACTGATCAAATCAGAAACGTCGGCAAGGACTACTACTTTAGTACCCTTTCTACCAAGTGCAACGGCTATTGCTTTGCCAATCCCCTGGCCTGCACCAGTAACTATTGCCACTTTGTCAGAAAAATTTGTAGTGGTGCCCATAAGTGGTAGAACAATCCATTTTACATAAGCGTTTAGAGAAGTTTTTA
>CAYXGH010000031.1:0-10564 GCA_964464485.1 uncultured Nitrososphaera sp. | reverse complement strand
CGTCAGATACCGATAGAGACATGGGTAGAGAATACGACAAGGAGAAGTTCAAGGAGAAGTTCAAGGAAAAGATGGACTAGAACTAGGATTTTGGGCTCCAGTTTGTAAGGTTCGTCTATCACCTTCTCCTTTCTTTTCCTTGCATTAATTCAGAATTCACTAAATAACTATACTTTCTCAGTTCAATGGTATCTCTTGTACAGATGCAAAAAGAGTTTTCTCACTATTTTGAAAATGGAGCGATTAATATCAACATAGTATGCGTCGTTAACGGAAAAGGTATGATGGTCTCTCAAGAGCTATATATTTATTGTTAGATCATCGAGCTGAAAAGTTAACATATTCTGCAATGCAGAGTATTAACCGATGACCCGCAAGTAACGCCTTAGCAAGAAATTAACAAATGCAATTGAATAAGGCACTATTGCGTCCTGTGTATTAAACAGATGCATATGCATTCGGTATGAAGGAAGGCTACGACAAAATGCCTAATATTATGCTAACTGACACATCCCTTCTTGTTGTAGATTCTAAGTTGTCCCTAGCAAAATATTGGTAGAATTCTCATTGCTCGAGCTCGTTTTTGTAAGCTGAAGGCATAGTTTCTTTTTAGTCAGTTGTTTATTACTTTAAAGTATAGGGGCTTTGGATGAATCACTGAAGCTGCAGACAGTATTTAGTCATGCTTGTCCAAGAAGAAATCACCAACCAATTAGCTGTCGGCAATTGCAAGGACGTCCTGCAGCGACTCCCTGCAAATTCTGTCCAGTTGACGGTAACTTCGCCACCATATAGAAACGCGATCGACTACGATATTCATGCATCGCGGAGTGGCGCATATTACCGAGGCAAGCTAAACTTGAATACTAACGATTATTTAAATGACATGACAGATATCTTCGGTGATAAGGTCTATCGCGTGACAAAGGAAGGCGGCTACTGCTGCATTGTCATAGCAAATGAAGTTGTTAACGGAACAATAGTACCCTTACCTCACATGTTGCTCTCAAGGCTTGTACAGCCCTTTGGAAAATGGAACCTTCATGAAGAGATCATTTGGCACAAAGTGACTGGTGGTACAAATCGATACGGATCCTTCATCATCCATCCCTACCCCAAGTACTACCGTGCAAACATCATGCATGAATTCATTCTGATCTTACGCAAGGGAGATGTCAACAGCGGAAGAACCAAGAGGATAGAGATTCTTCCGGCGACGCATGAAGAATGGACAAGAGAAATAGCCAACTCAGTTTGGCATATTGCTCCAGTGCCACCTGGCTGCATCGATCATCCATGCCCATTCCCCGAAGAAATTCCTTATAGGCTGATGAAATTGTATTCGTACGAGAATGACCTAATACTGGATCCTTTCAACGGAAGCGGGCAGACTACAAAAGTAGCCCATCACTTTGGACGACGCTACGTTGGCATCGATTTGGTAAATGAGTATGTTGAACTGGCCAAATCTAGGATAGAAACGGAGCCTGTTCATATACGAAATGAGGCCCTTGTCGCTAACTGGAGAAAAATCCCTTCTCACTATAATAATAGGCTCTAAGATGTAGATACTGCATGTCAACTACGATCATTGTGATATAAACGGATATTTTTCCTAGTAGCTTAGGCGTTATCAGTGCGAAGTAAGCTTTTGACCTGGACTCTCGATAAAAAGACAGAGGGCAAGGATTGCGCACAAGCTCAAAATACTGTATTAAAGGGAGCCTCGCTTGCTAGTCATATCACACCTTAATAAGACGTGATGGTTAAACCTATTTATGTCAGCTACAACTGCCGGGTCCAAAAGTCCAAGGCAGCACAGATGTAGCATTTGTGGCAGAGTTTTTGACTCGGCAGAAGTTCTTGAAGCGCATAAGAGGATAGATCACGGCTCACACAGCTCACCACCTGCAGGCGTAGGATAAAACAAACAATTAATTCCTCCTAAGTGCATAGCCAGTGACTTGGCCGCCAGGATCTGCGTATCCATAGCACCAGAAGATGCAAAATCAATCTTAAAAGAAGCAGATCGTGCCTTTGACCTGGGAGCCGACTACGTAGAAATCCGGTTCGACTTTCTAAATCCTGACCTCTTACCTCAGGCCTTACAAGCTGCAAGAGGTATAAAGGGGAGAACAGTCTTTACTCTGAGATCGAGAAGTGAGGGGGGCATGTTTGCCAGCAGCGAAGAAAATCGCTTGCATTGGCTGTACAGGCTAGCAGAGGAAGAACCTATGCTGCTTGATGTTGAGCTTGATACGCTTAAAAAGGATGACGAGTTAGCAGACTTTCTAGAGAAGAAGAGGAGCCCGCTCCTTGTATCATGGCATGATTTTGAAAAAACCCCGCCAAGTGACTCTATCGCTGATGTTCTTTCAGAGATGAGGACCTACAGTAACTATGTCAAGATCGTAACTACAGCACATAGCATCGAAGACTCATTGAGGGTGCTAGAGTTGTACGAGACAGCCATAGGGTTATCTCCTATCTTTTTTGCTATGGGGGACGCAGGGGTGATATCGAGGCTATTGTGCACTCTGATTGGCAACGCCCCCTTTACCTATGCAAGCCTCGAGAAATCGCTAGCACCCGGACAATTAACGCTGCAACAGATGAAAAAGTTGTACGACAAGATCGGAGTTGGTAAAATATAAAAATCTGTCCATGGCCTCTAGCTTTTCCTCAGTGGTTGTTAAATAATACACCCATAAGATGACAACATTCAGGCACATATGCTCGCACATGTGTGTGCCCTACTCATATTTCTGTTAGAAAGGCCAACCATTCAATTCAATCTAATCTGAATTCCCTCCAGTAATTTCTTCCACGGTATATATGTGAAAGGCTGGCAATATTTGCAACAGACAGACAATGCAGGCTTCAACCAAGACTTATTGCATCATAGGCGATCCGATCCATCACTCACTATCGCCCGCGATGCAGAATGCAGCTTTTGCAGCAAAAGGCCTCAACTGCACCTATATTGCATTTAGGGTTCCAGAGGCTGAGCTGAAAGAGTCAATTGAGTCCTTGCGCAGCATAAACATTGCTGGATTCAATGTTACGACGCCACACAAGACACAAGTGATGAGATACCTTGACGAGCTCGAATCTACGGCAAAAAAAGCAGCAGCAGTAAACACCGTTAACAATATAGAGGGCATATTTAGTGGATACAATACCGATGTCTATGGGTTTATTGAGCCATTGCGCAAGCGCCAAGTTGATTTTCGGGGTATGCATGTGCTCCTCCTTGGGTCTGGTGGGGCCGCGCGAGCAGTGGTGGTTGCGCTTGCAGAACAGAACGGCATAGCTAAGCTTGTAATTGCAAACCGTGACATGCAACGAGCAAACGAACTTGCTAACCTAGCAGTTGGCCTTGGGATGAAGTGCGACGTGGTCCCGCTTGACAGGGCACAGGACTCTTCGCCAGCATGCGATTTGATAGTTAACGCGACAACATTAGGAATGAACAATGAATCTAGCGTAATCGATTATGAGCATATACAGAAGGGAAGTATAGTCTACGACATAGTTTACCGTCCTCTGGTCACCGACCTGATCGAAAATGCCAAATATGCACAAGCAAGCGTTGTATACGGCTATGAAATGCTTATCGAGCAGGGTGCGAAGGCATTTGAGATATGGACTGGATTGTCTGCTCCTAGGGATGCTATGAAAAAGAACCTGCTGGGCATCTTTGGTGAGCCAACATGACTGCAACCCGGAAGGCAAGGGCGATAGTGCATGGAGCGATTTCAATAGTGAACGCCATAGCCACCGGAAAGGGATCGGCCCTTGGTATATCACTCAAGGTTACAGCCGAAGTTGAACTCCAAAAAGGACACGGCCTTAGGTTTATCACTGGGAGGAATGGTGATAGGCTAATAAAAAATATCATTCAAAAGACAATACCAAAACAAATCATTGAAACCAATATGATAAGTATAAGAGTCGACTCCGAAATTCCAACTGGGTATGGACTCAAGAGCTCCAGTGCAGTATCAAATGCTGTTGCGCTTGCATGTAGTCAGATCGAAAGGGAAGAGGACATTAACGATTATGCAATACTTGAAGTGGCTGCCCGTTCCTCGCTTGAAGCCAAAGTCTCATTGACGGGAGCATACGACGATGCTAGTGCCTGCTACTTCGGCGGTTTTACTGTCACCGACAACTACTCTAGACGTCTAATCCGCAAGGAGAGGGCGCCAGAGAACCTTTATGCAATCATTCTCCTACCCAGCAATACTTCAAGAGGAGACGTGCGCAAGCTCAGGAACCTGTCTGACATCTTCATTGATGCTTTCAGGTTTGCAGAGTCTGGCCGATACTGGAAAGCAATGAAACTTAACGGAGTGCTTGCCTCTGCAGCCCTTTCATCTAGTTATATGCCTGTAATGGCTGCCATGGAGCATGGGGCACTTTCTGCCAGTATATCTGGAAATGGTCCCTCTATCGCTGCTGTAGGATACGAAGACGCAGTTGAACGCATCGTCGATGCACTATCGAAGTTTGAGGGGAAGATCATTGTTTCTAAAGTAAATAATGAGAAAGCGAATGTGAAGATCATAAATGACTAGCATAGTAGTAAGAAGATCTAGTTTAAATGGAACTGTGCGCTGCCCATCTAGCAAGAGCTACAGTCACAGGGCAATAGCAATTGCCTCGCTTGCTGATCAGCATTCTATAATAACACACGTACTAATGTCCCGCGATACCTTAGCGACCCTAGCCGGCTGCGGAGCTCTCGGTGCGGACATAAAATATGGCGCTACAAAGATGCGGATAAAGGGCAGCGATTGCTTCAATCCCCCTGAAAATGTGATAAATGCAGAGAATTCTGGAACCACAATAAGGATACTAACTGCTATGTCTGGCCTGGTGAGAACTGGCTACACTGTACTGACAGGAGATGAAAGCCTGCGCAGTCGCCCTATGCAACCCTTACTAGATGCTCTTAGACAGCTAGGCGTTGAAGCTTATTCTACAAAGGAAAACGGAACGCCGCCCATTGTAGTAAAGGGCGGAGGTATAAAGGGAGGTACAACTGTCGTTGACGGCAGCATTTCAAGTCAGTTCATATCAGGTTTACTCATTGCCAGCATTTACGCTGATTCAGAGATTGTAATAAAGGTACGCGGCAGACTCGTCTCCAAGCCTTATATCCGCGCTACGCTTGCCACAATGAAGCACTTTGGAGCTTCCATTGACCATAGTCCAGATATGTTGGAATACTATATCAAGAACGCAAGATACCGTGGCACTAGATTTGATGTGCCAAGCGACTTTTCAACTGCCGCACTTATACTTGCCGGAGGTGCGCTTGCTGGAGAAAAACTTAGGGTAAATGGACTCAACTTTGAAATGCCACAGGGTGATTCACGTATTATAGACATCTTGAAGAAAATGGGGTGCAGGTTAATAGTCGACGAAGAAAAGGGCGAGGTAGTTATCACTGGTGCTGACAGATTAGAAGGCGGCGACTTTGACCTAGCTGATACACCAGATCTCCTGCCGGTTATTTCGATACTTGCACTCAAAGCAACAAATCCGGTCACAATAACAGGCGTCGCTCATGCTAGGGTAAAGGAAACAGACAGGGTATCAAACATAGCAGCAGAGCTCACAAAATTTGGCGCCCACATCAATGAATTTCATGATGGCCTAAAGATAACTGCACCTCTGGTCATAAAAAACGCATCACTTGAAGCACACAATGACCACCGACTTTTTATGGCGTTCACAATCGCGTCTATGATGACTGAAAAATCGATAGTAGCTGGAGCTCAATCCGTAAATGTTTCTTATCCCAATTTTATTTCGGATATGAAAAACATTGGAGCAAGAATATCCCCAGCTCCAGATAGAGAATAACAAAAAGCCAATATATAGAACAGGCTCAAGTGCTCCTAATAGAGAGATGGGTGGCAGTATGATAGGAGAGCGGTTTGTCGCCGTAAGCTTCGGTGAAAGCCATGGAAGGTGTGTCGGGATAATTGTAGATGGCTGTCCTGCTGGCCTGCCTCTAGAGGAAGCCGACATACAGCCTCTTCTTGACCTAAGAAAGCCTGGCCAGTCGATTATAACCACACAACGAAGAGAAGAAGACAAAGTCCAGATCCTATCGGGCATCTTCAATGGTTTTACCACGGGGGCCCCAATATGCATGCTTATATGGAACAGCGACTCAGATCCAAAACCCTATGAGATGATAAAGAACATTCCACGACCAGGACACGCAGATTACCCTGCTATGGTAAGGTATGGCGGTTTTGCAGACTATAGAGGAAGTGGAAGATTCTCCGGAAGGCTCACAGCCACTCTTGTGATGGCCGGCGCTATAGCCGCCAAGCTTTTAAAATTAACGCTTGGAATTGAGACAGTGGCTTATACCACTGAGATAGGCGGCATCAGAGCACATAATGTGACCAAAGAAAATATTGCTAGTAGATATGATAACGAAGTGAGGTGCCCTGACTTGCAAGCAGCTCAGAGCATGAAGGAGGCGATCCTGCAGGCAAGAAAATCGGGCGACTCGCTTGGCGGCATAATTGAATGTATTAGCAGCGGCCTGCCGGTCGGCATGGGCGAGCCCATATTTGCATCGCTTGAGTCAGATCTCAGCAAGGCCTTATTTAGCATACCTGCGGTCAAAGCTGTGGAATTTGGTTCTGGTTTTGCAGGCAGCAAAATGCGCGGCTCTGAAAATAACGATCGCTATATGATAAAGAATGGCAAGGTGATAACTAAGACTAACAATGCTGGTGGGATATTAGGTGGGCTATCAAATGGAATGCCTATTGTAGTCAGGGTGGGCTTCAAGCCAGCGGCTTCTGTAGCCAAGACGCAGCAAACGCTTGACATTTCTACTAACGAGCAGACAAATCTTACTGTGCCGGGGAGGCATGACCCATGCGTTGTGCCAAGGGCTCCACCCATCGTGGAGTGTGTAGTTTCGATGGTTTTGGCCGATCATGCTATCCGGTCAGGTCTAATACCATTGGTGCTAAAGTGAGACAGTGCTAATGGATAATACAAACGAAGAGCTCGACATACTGCGTGACAAGATCCGTGGCGTGACAATACAGATAATGCGCGCTGTACAGGAGCGTATAGAACTAGCAAGGAATATCGGAGAAGTAAAGAGCAGGCTTGGCATAGATATCAAGGATGAAAAGATTGAACATGAGATACGGATGAGAGTCACGTTGCTGGCAGAAGAGATCGGGATGAACACTGAGTTTGCACTACAGCTGCTCAACATCTTGCTTGCCGAGTCAGAGCACGTGCAAGCGCAAAAAAGCGCGCAAAAGGCACTAGAAAAGCAGACACACCTTAGCATATTCTCAAAGGCAAGACAGCTTGAGGCTTCAGGCAAGAAAATAATACATATGGAGGTTGGCGAACCCGACTATTCACCACCTGCAAGAGTTGGCGCTGCGCTTGCTGAATCCTTCAGAATGAAGTATTACCATTATACAGATACTCAGGGCATTGCAAAGCTACGGAATGCTATTGCCACAAAGGAAGGAGGAGGAATATGCAAAGATCAAGTGGTAGTGACACCTGGCGGCCGCTTCGCCGTTTTCAGTGCAATTACATCATTGCTAAGAGCAGGACAAGAGTTGATAGTGATAGAGCCGGCGTGGCCTGCGTATAAAGAATGTGCAGATTTTGTAGGTGCAAGGACTAAGATACTCAGAACTAACCTTGAAAACAAGTGGATCCCTGACACTAGACTCCTGGAAAGCATGATTAATTCAAGTACCAAAATGATTGTACTCAACTACCCAAACAACCCTACAGGAAAGGTGCTTGATCACAAAACAATGGAAAAAATAGTGTTAATTGCCAAGGATTACGGTCTTTACTTGCTAAGCGATGAAGTTTATGCTGACTATGTCTTCGGCGAGTTCAGCAGCATACGCAAATACGATTATGCTAAGAGCATTATTGTAGGATCCTTTTCAAAACGCTATGCAATGACTGGATTTAGGGTAGGATATAGTATATCAAACAAAGACATTATCTCAAAAATGGCAAGAGTTCAGGCAGTTGCAATTACAAGCGTAGCAGAGCCAATGCAGCAGGCCGCTCTTGCTGCGCTAGAAGTAGACCCATCAGAAAACGTCAAACTAATGAAAAGGAGACTTGGCTTTATATGCAGCAAGCTTAAGAAAATGTCGCTTAGGTGCGTCGAGCCGGACGGTGCTATGTACGCTTATCCTGAGCTGCCAAAGGGAGAGGACCTACCCATAGTTGAAAAGTTGCTAGAGAAAGGAGTAGCGATAGCACCCGGCAGTGGATTTGGGGATTCATACAAGCGATTCGTCAGGATATCTGCTTGTCAGCCCGAAAAGATGCTAGAAAAAGGGCTTGATGTGATGGCATCAGTCATAAGAGAGGATCTGTAAATTGCAGCAAGTGGCGATCGTAGGCGCCGCAGGAAAAATGGGCACTTGGTTCGCTAGTTATTTTGCCCGGCGCGGTCTGGACGTCTCAGCATATGATATTAACCAAAAAAAAATGTTGAAAACCTCTAGCAAGGTCAAAGTTCAAGAGAGCCTATTCGAATGTGTCCAGGATGCAGACTTGGTACTTGTCTGTGTGCCGGTGCAAAAGACGCCACAGGCCGTCAAAGAATGCACAAAAAACATGAAGGATGGTGCCATCATTGCAGAAATATCCTCGGTTAAAAACAAGACGTTTGCAGCTTTGAAGAAGATCCCAAACAACCTTCGACCGCTTTGCATTCATCCAATGTTCGGCCCTGGAGCAAGTAAAAAAGTAAAAGCCCGGATGCTTCTAGTTCCGGTTAGGAATGAAAAAATCGAAGTCAAGATGGCAAAGAAAATATTTGAAAATGCCAACGTAACAGTATTGCCAAATGCCAAGCAGCATGACAAGTCAATAGCTATAGTGCTTGGATTGACGTACTTTGCAAATATAGTTTTTGCAAGGGTCATGTCATCAGGCAACATTTCGATGCTAAAGCAAGTGTCAGGAACCACATTTGGTCTCCAGTCGCTTATTGCAGAAAGCATACTTACGGAGGAGCCTGACCTTGTCATTGCTCTCATTGGCGAGAACGTATATGCCAAGAAATACATCAACCAATATCTCAAAGAGGCAGCAGCTCTGGCAAGGCTTGCAATTGCAAACGACAGCAATGATCTAAAGGCCGAGCTCCAAAAACTCAAGTTGAATATGCAAAAGAGGCAGGACCTACAGCAGTCGTATAACCGCATGTATGAGATCGTTGACAAGCACAATTAAACACAAATATGGCCACTTCGATAAGTTGTAGGGATATATGTATGTCACTTCTCTGGCGCGACCCATGGCTCAAGCCGTTGTCCAGTTATGATCTTGGAGCAGAAAAGTGCAGTTACTGCGAGAAGAGATTTGTCCAGATAGAATTTGTCACCTCGTGTGATTTTTGCGAAATAGGAATCATGCATGATCAATGTGCCAACAAGCACATACTTTCTGAACACAAAAAACAGCTAGAATCGAAGATAAACACACACAGGGATAGACCATTGCATGACTACCAGTAATGATGATATATTTTTTTAGTCAGATGGTGGCCCAAGGTGGTCCATTCCAATGCCGCTACTGCGCTCGCCATCAATAGATGATATGGTCCTTGTTGACTTTATGCCTTGTATTTTTCTAATCTCATTGATTACAACATCTACTGTACTGCCCAATGGAACGTCCACTCTCACTATCAGATCAAATTCGGCATAGACACCCTCGACTGACACTACGCCTGGTATCTGAGCTATCCTGTCAAGGACTGGCTTTTCCATGCCCGGAAGTGTGTTAATCATAACATAGGCTCCTGGCATACTGGTTTGGTAACCCTAGGCTTATATTAAACAATTATTGCTTCGCCTGCAACCTGCCAAACACTTTTGGCTGAATTGCAATTAAAAGGCAATGCTTTTCCGTTCCAATGTAATCACGATCGCATTTGAGGTTCAAACATTTGCCTCCATCTAGAGATTTGAGCCGATCTTGAGACACCAAGAGCTGATAAGCTAATACGGAGTTGGTAGTCGCTAAGTAATAATAAGAATTCTTGCAAGATGCTCAAAACAAGCAAGATAAGAATAAGCAAGATGAGATGTCTCTCTTCCTTAGTTATGGTAAACGTTGAAAGTCAGAGAGAAGAATGAAACGAAAACAAAAACAAGAAACCTCATTAACCATAAGAGAGTCATAAAATAATTGAGGAGCAAAAATTTTTTTACTAATATAGCAAAGCAGTTAAGCTCTTTATTTCCCCACCACTTTCAATCCTCTGCCTCAGCAGGAGCTATCCTAAATATCTTTCCAGGTCCGTATGACAATAAGTACAGATAACCATCAGGTCCAACTTCTATATCTGAAATGCTTCTAAATCCTGTCCCAAATATTACACTATCTAGCTCTTGAATGGTATCGGCCACTCGGTCCTCAAGCACTCCCTCAAGAAGTAGACCAGTTCTATCTTCGTTTAGATCAAAATGATATAGCCTGCCGTTGAGTATATCTGCTACAAACATGTCATTTTCAT
>CAYXGH010000030.1:0-10998 GCA_964464485.1 uncultured Nitrososphaera sp. | reverse complement strand
ATCGCACGGCCATGAAATGTGTTTGTGACAGATAGCTCGTCTCGGCGAAATGTTTAGACTGCGGCAATCCATGGCCCGCAGATCAGACTCATTGCCTAATATGCGAGAGCATTAAAAAAGAAACATCTTTCAGTAGTCGTCAATGAGACGGTCCACATTAAAGAGAGAATTAACCGCGTTGCAGTAAGGTCCCAAATAACTACAAAGTACTTTATTCCTAGTGCAATTGCAACATTTGCAGGCGCGTTTATTGGACTAATGACAAGCAATCTGTTACTAGCTATGAGTATCAGTGTTACTCTCGGAGCAACATCATTAATTTTGGGATTAAGAACCTCGACAAAGATAATCGATCGTGATAGCTCAGATGCATAAAAGCCGGATTCAGTGCATATTCAATTTCCAACAAAACACGAGAATAGTCTTCATATCGATAATCCTACGGCAAGTCTACAACCTTAAAATAAAGCGCGTGCGGTGCAAACTTGATATAATGTATGTATAGGTCCCGTCCCACCGACAAACTCAAGGACGATGTGCTCAGGTTCCTTTCTTCAATGGACCAAGATCATTTGATATTGTATTATGACATAGTTGGAAGCGAGGCGCATTCAATAATGCTCCATGAGATGGGACACATTACAGATGGCGAATTAAAAAAGATCCTGTCTGCTCTTGAGGAGGCAAAGAAAAGCCCTGCTAGCATCTGGACCGAAGAATATGAGGACATCCATGAAGCCCTTGAGGCGTTTGTTATAAAACATTCCGGGATGGACGCGGGAGGCAAGATGCATACTGCAAGGTCAAGAAACGATCAGGTGGTGCTCGATATAAGGATGAAGATACGCGGTGATATCAACGAAATTTGCGCGGCTTTAGCTAACCTAGTACAGGGACTCGTGGAGAGAGCAAAAGAGAGCAAGCAAGTTCCGATGCTGATGTACACTCATTTACAACAGGCCCAAATAGGGACCTTCTCGCATTTCTTGCTATCGTACGCCTATAGCCTCATGCGTGATATGGAGCGGCTGTATCTGGCATATCATAGGATAAACCAGTCGCCGCTTGGGGCATGCGCCATAGGAGGCTCGTCTATTACCATCGACAGGAAAAGAACAGCAATGCTACTTGGATTTGACAGCATCATAAAGAATTCTATTGACGCCACCAGCTCACGGGATGCTTTCATAGAGTATGCTTCAACGCTTGCGATTCTCACAAGCACCTTGGGAAGGATAGCAGAGGATTTCATTATCTGGTCAACCACTGAATTCGGTTACATTGAGCTTGCCGAAGGATATAGTTCAACATCAAGTGCAATGCCACAAAAGAAGAATCCTGATCCACTAGAGTTGACAAGAGCAAAGGCGGCAATAGTGACTAGTAACCTTGTATCAATTCTGGGCATAGTCAAGGCTCTGCCGTCCGGCTACAGTCGAGACTTACAGGACATCAAGGCGCCGTTACTTGGAGCCTCCACTATAACCCTAGATACAATCAAGATAATGGATGGTGTGGTAAAGTCATTGCAGATAAACAAGGAACGCATGCGGCAGGCTGCAAGCATCAGCTATGCAATCGCGCTAGACATAGCAGAGCAGCTGGTGATGCAAAAGAAGATACCTTTCAGGACTGCTCACAGAATAGTTGGAGCCTTGGTGAGCAAGGCTGCAAGCAAGGGCAACATATCTCTTGTCAAACTAGAATTTGCAGATGCTACTTCAATCCTGAAAGCTCACAAAGTGGATGTCAAGCCAGACGAACTGATGAAAATAATCAATGAAATGACACCGGAAAAGTCGCTTGAAGCTCGAAAATCATCCGGGTCACCTAACCTGCTAGAACAGGAAGAGATGATAAAATCGTTGTCCCAGGGCATCTCCAATTACAGTGCTGGAATCCAAAAACGAACCAAGATGGTCGAGGGCTCATTTGACAACCTTGAGAGAACCGTCAAGAATTACCTCCAGTCGTGAATGTTATCGCATCGTGCAGCACCATTTCGCGGAATTCGGCATCTTCTGTCTGCCTGTTGGCGATTAAGTAATTAAACGGACCGGAATACGTTATTTTAGATGCGATAACGTTTATATTATATCCGAAAGCAGTTAACTGTCGCATAAAATGTCACTAAAATCAGAGGATCCAAACTACTATGCGCATCAGTATAACTGGATGGGCCAAACTGGGCAAGATGGAAAGATAAGGATCCTCGACAGCACACTAAGAGAAGGTGAGCAGCATCCTGGCGTCTCATTCACGATTAAGCAGAGGATCCAGATTGCGTGGATGCTTGACTCTTTTGGCGTTGACCAGATAGAGATAAGTCCGGTGGTGTCGCCTGATCACGTTGAAGCAACAAAGACGATAATCAAGCAAGATCTGCGCGCAGACATCATGGCGCATACTCGGGCGCTCAAGACCGATATCGATATTGCAATTGACTGCGATGCGACTTGGATTGCAACCTACATGGGGATTTCTGACATACACCTATCGGCAAAGCTAAAGATAACACGTGAAGAGGCCAAAATAAGAGCATTAGAAGTCGCAGACTACATCAAGGCGCATGGGATGAAGGCAAGATTCACAATGGAAGACGCTAGCAGGACAGAGCCTGAGTTTCTCATCGAAATGTGTAAAGAGATGAATAAACGCGGCATAGAAAGGATAAGCATACCTGATACTGTAGGCATAATGCGGCCGCGCGGCATGTATAATTTAGTAAAGATGGTGTACGACAACATCGACACAACCAGGACATCTATCGATGTGCACTGCCACAACGATGTTGGTCTAGCACTTGCAAATGCTTTAGCAGGATGCGAAGCAGGCGCTGATCAGATTCATACTACTATAGATGGCTTTGGTGAGCGCGCAGGAATTCCAAGCCTAGCAGAGGCGGCAGTCGCATTAACTCTCATTTACAAGTCAAATAACAACCTAAGATTACACATGTTAAGGGATCTTTCAAAGACTATTGCGGAATATGTCCACCTCCCAATCCCTGAATCAAAGCCTATAGTAGGTGACAGTGCGTACAAGCACAAAGCCGGCACTCACCTTGCTGCGATATTACGCAACCCAGCAGCCTATGAAATTATTGAACCGAGGATGGTTGGCAACAGGCGAAAGATCGTCTTTGGTGAGCTTGCAGGCAAGAATGGTGCCGCCTACCTTTTATCCTTACTTGGCCTTAAAACAGGCAAGGAGGAAGCTGAAACTCTCGCTTATGGCCTAAAAGAGCTAAGGATGGGTGACATACTCGAGCTATACCTTGACGACAGACTGGAGAGAAAGATACTTAATGATGCTGGCGTAAAACTAAGTCCAGCAAAGGAGTGATTAAGAAACATGGTAAAGTGTCCAGAATGTGATGCAGAGATCAAGGTACCTTCTGACTCGATAGAGGGAGAGATCGTAACCTGCCCCGACTGCGGTGCAAGCTATGAGCTTGTCAAGTCGTCTGATGGCCTTGGTATAAAACCGGCTCAAGTCGTCGGTGAGGACTGGGGCCAGTGAGGCAAGAAGAAGAAGTACAACCCAATCAGTCGTCACCACCGTCTTCATCAAATCTTTCAGATAAATCGCTTATCCTCCTATACGACGGCATCAGATGGGAGGAGAAGGCTCTGTACGAAGCCGCCATAAAGAAAGGCATCAAGGTCGAAAACGTAAACTGCAAGAACCTCGCGATTAACTTGAACGACAAGAATTCAAAATACAGGGGGCAGGTGGTACTCCAGCGGAGCGTTAGCTACTTCAAAAATGTCCATTCTACTGCAGCACTTCAAGGCATTGGCGCCCGAGTCATAAACCCTTTGCACGCAGCAATAGTGTGTGGAAATAAGATGTATGCCCACATGGAGCTTGAAAAGGCTGGGATCAAGACACCAAAGGCGGTGGCAGCATTTTCAGAGGAATCTGCAATCGCGGTGCTTGATAAGATCGGCTATCCTGCAGTGATCAAGCCTACAGTAGGCAGCTGGGGCAGGCTGATCGCGCTCTTGCGAGACAAGGATGCAGCAAGAGCCGTAATAGAGGACAGAGAGCACATGTTTCCACTGTATCAAGTATACTATTTTGAAGAATTTGTCAAGCGTCCGCCCCGTGACATCAGAGCAATAGTAGTAGGCGATAGAGTAGCGGCTGCAATATATCGCTATTCTGGAGAAGGCGAGTGGAAGACCAATATGGCGCTTGGTGGCCATGCTGAAAAGTGTCCCGTGACAAATGAGCTTGAAGATATCTGCCTTAAGGCTACAAATGCAATGAATGGCCATATAGTTGGTGTCGACTTGATGGAGAGCAATAGCGAGGGCCTACTGGTGCACGAAGTCAACAATACTACTGAATTTAAAAATACCGTCCGGGTTACAGGAATTGATATTCCTGGACTGATGATCGATTACGCACTTGGGCAAGGAAAGTAGTTAGCAATTGGTATCATCAAGTTATGCTATAGAACTGTTAAGAAAAGCGCTGGAGCTTTATACTCCATCTAGATCAGAGGCGCCACTTGCCAACATGATAAAGGACAGATGTGTCAACGAGCTTGGCTTTGAGCAGGTCAATATCGATAACGTTGGCAACATTATTGCTACTAAAGGATCTGGCGAGCCCTTTATCCTGCTGTGTGGCCACATGGACACTGTTCCTGGGCAAGTGCCAGTAAGGATAGAGGAGGATGGCTACATCTACGGCCGTGGCGCCTCTGACGCAAAATCTTCACTGATAGCGATGCTCTTGGCAGCATCTGAATTTCCAAAACAGAGCGGCACTGTAATTTTTGCAGGAGTAGTAGACGAAGAAGGCAATGCTACCGGCATTAAGCAGCTGGTCAAAAGCAAAATAGGAGTCCATTATGCGGTCTTTGGCGAACCTTCCGGAGTTGACAACATCACCGTAGCGTACAAAGGTAGGCTTGCACTACGGCTGACATGCGATGTGGGCGAGAGCGCCCATGCAAGCGCGCCTTGGCTTGCCAAGAACTCAATTGAGGAAATGCATGACTTTTGGGATGAGATCAAGTCAGAGATAGGCCGCGTGGGCACTGCAGAGAATAACGCCAAGTCGATAAGCTGTAGTCTCACAGAGATAACAGGGGGCTCAAGCCACAACGTGACGCCGCAAAAGTGTAAGGTAACAATAGACATCAGGGTTCCCACCAGAACAACCTGTGGTAACGTGCTCCGCACTATAGACAATGTTATTACAAAAGTTTCAGCAAAAAAGGGGATCAAGGCAACCTATAGGATAGAGGACAAGACAGAGCCCTTTGAAGCCGATCATACGTCGCCGCTTGTCAGAGCACTTCTGCTCGCAGTCCTCGATGTGCGCAGCAAACGACCTCTGCTTTTGCGCAAGACAGGTACAGGTGATATGAACGTGCTTGGACACAGCTTCAAGATACCTGTTATCACATATGGGCCAGGTGATGCCCATGCGTCACATACCGCCGACGAACGGGTGAATATTGATGAGTATGTGGCAAGCATAGAAGTGTATAAAAGAGCTCTTTTTCACCTTTCGCGTCTACATCATCTGAAGAAGAAGAAAAAAAAGGAGTAATAATATAGCCGGCGACTGTCTCCCTGCTCCATGCTATGGTTTGTAGGAACTGGCATCAATGGCTACCGTGGTTTAAGTATTGCCGCACTCGAAGTCCTAAGAAACTGCGACATTGTCTATATTGAAAGGTTCACCAGTGCCCTTTCTGAAGTCGACATACAGGGTCTGAACTCTTTACTTGAAATGCACACCAAATCCGTGCAGAGGTGGTTTGTAGAAGACGGCAGGGATCTCTTAGAAGCAGCCAGAACCAAAGATGTAGCTCTTGTAACTTATGGCGATCCTCTTATTGCCACGACCCACAGCGAGCTTCGCTCAAGAGCTGCCAAAAACTCAATCAAGACTGCAATTCTCCATTCCGCATCAGGCATCGCCTCCATAATTGGCGAGAGTGGGCTGCACGTTTACAAGTTTGGCAGGATGGTTACAATGATGTCTGAGCTTCACTCAGCTGTCACCGTCTATAATACGATTTTTCAAAACCTGCTTGCTGGGAGCCACACGCTGATTTTGACAGAGTACAGTCATAACGATGAAAGCAAAGAGCCGTTCTTCCTTGATCCATCTTCTGTGTTTAATATGCTGCTAGATGCGGAACAAGCTCATAAGCATGACATCTTTTCTGACGACACCTTTGCCGTAGTCGCCTCCAGAGTAGGCATGCAAGATCAAAAGATCACATCAGGCAAAGTCAAGTCGCTCATGAAGATGGAATTTGGGATCGGTCCGCACTCCGTGATTGTGACGGGTGCGTTGCACTTTACCGAGACACAGGCGCTTGTTTCCGTTACAGAAAACATTGATGAGCCAACCGACAATTCTCAAAGCATCAATAGAATTGAAGCCCAAATGGTCGAGCGCTATGCTCCGAAAGCCAAGCAGGCAGTCCGGGAGATGCGCAAGCTTATCAGTGATGGTACCGACAGTAACAAGGAGATATTTGAAACGCTTGAAAACGCTGAATGCTATATTATAGATGCTGAAGGATTCCTTCGGCAAGGCAAGTTTGAGCTGGCGGTATTGAGTATCGGCTACGCTGAAGGGCTCATAGACGGACTACGTTACCAAAAGGGAATAAATCCTTGGAATACCCCTGCTTGATAAGCAGGCAGACATATACATGTATATATATACATAAAAATTAAACGTCGACAGACATGTCAAGCGCACAGGAAGAAGGGTTTAAGCTGCTAACTGAAGGTAAGATCCAAGAGTTTAACTCCTGGAGGATGATGGCTAAGAACCTGAGAGTCAAACTGGACTTTAGCGATAGAGACTTCTCCGGCAAGGATATATCCGGTGCTTTTCTTAATGGTGTAATTGCAGACAGGGCAAACTTTGTCAACGTGAACCTAACTCGCGCAAATTTAGTTCAGGCAAGCCTAAATGGCGCGGACTTTCAAGGTGCCAACCTTAGTGAAACGCTCCTACTCTATGCAGAAATGAAAGAAGCTTGTCTTACAAAGACCAACTTAATCAAAACGAACCTGATGTGGGCCAATTTACAAGATGCAGACTTGACAGGAAGCAAGATGCTGCAAACGATATTTGTTGAAGCAAATCTTCAAAATGCCAAGGTCGCAGGTATTGACAAGGCTGGAGCGTACATAAAGTACGCCAAGTTGGAAGGCACTTCTTGGTTTGAGCAGATTGCCAGACAGCATCATTAAGAAGAAGAAGAATTTTTTTCAAGAAAATTTTGTATGCCACTTTTTATCCGTTCTTGGCGAACCTGCCATGGCTTGAGATCCCCTGTGTATCTTTTCATCTAGTGAACTCAATTTCCAAAGATTTATTAATTATCAAAGAATCCTTTTCTTTGGTATGGCGCAAACCCCTCCTGCAATCGGAGGAAGAGTATCTCGGCGCGACTTTCTAAAATTAATGGCTGCCGCTGGTACTGTCATGACCTTTACGCCCTTTGTTGATTGGGGCAAATTCTTGCCAAACCCTGCTAGCAGCCAGAGTGAGAGGGCAAAGGCAGAGCTTGCCGATGGCACAGTTGCCAACGTTAATACCTTTCAAGTTAATCATTCTGAAGTAATCATATATCCTAAGAGCGATGATCCTGTGCTGAATCAGGAAGCGTTCCGCACCTGGCAGCTGATAAGGCTGCCCGCAGAACTTGGTGGCGACAGGAACGACGTCTCTGCTTTTAGAGCATTCAGCATGATCTGCCTGCACCTCTGGTGCCTGTGGAAGTACTGGCCAGAGGAAGGTAGAAAGAGGGGTGAGTGCCCATGCCATGGAAGCCTGTATGATCCTGTGACGGGGCTAGCCTTTGCAGGCCCGGCGGCGTTACAGGGGCCACCTTCAAATGTACTTCCAAAACTTGACCTTGAAGTTGATTCTAACGGAGAGATATTGATATTGCCACCTACGTGGGACCCTAATGCAAATGGAATAGTTGGATATGGGCGCTACCTTAACGTATGAAAACAGCTTTGTAAGGTTCATCCGGTGGGTATACGCCGGAGTAGATCGAACTCTATTCATGGGGATGAAGTTTACCTTCCCCGGAAGGTTTGTTAGCCCACTTGGTTTCCTTGGCATGCTAACTTTCATCATGTTTATTATACTTGGTATCACCGGCGCGCTGCTAATGCTGTGGTACGAACCTATACTTGACAGGGCGTGGCACAGCGTAGAGAACATAAACGATACCATCCCCTATGGGTTCCACATACGCAACATCCATTATCATGCATCAAACGCGATGGTCATGCTGGCGCTTCTGCATATGTACTATCAGTACTTCAGCGGCCGTTACAAAATCCGAAACGAGATACTCTGGGTTACAGGCGTCATACTTGGCGTCTTGACGATTCTTGAAGCATTCACGGGCTATGATATCATCTTTAGTGAGCGCGCAGAGCTTGCAATCTCTATTGCTGCATCGCTAACCAACTCAATACCTGTGCTGGGGCCTCAGATGAGGGAAGCGTTCTTTGGCGCAGGCTTTCACGATTTCATCCTAAGATTCTATGCATTCCACGTATTCCTGCTGCCTATAGCGATGCTTGGGCTCATGGTGGTCCACTTTCCACGGTTCCTCGTATTTGACGTGCCGATGGTCATGGCAGTCTCAGGCGCAGTTATGCTGACAGGCGGAGTGTTCCCTGTAGGTCTTGGGCTGCCTTTTGAACCTGAAGTGCCACCTGGCATCACAGTTCCGGAATGGTATCTTACTGGGCTTTACGCGTTTTTGCGTACTATGTATGACAAGTTTATCACAGGTGTCGCCTGGCCAGGGCTGTTCATATTTGTGCTACTCATTATTCCATTTATAGACAAGTACAAGAAATTCTCTTGGAAGGATAGGCCGATTATCACTGCGATAGGCATCACGAGCATAGCACAGATCATTGTCACCACATACTGGGGATTCTATATTGACCCTGATAGAAATAAGGCGCTACTTGAAAGATTGGTGATTGACCCCATATTCTTTTACGTAGTTATGATAATGCTCGTCCCGCTATCGTTTGGGTTTACTTACATGATGATCAAGCTGGCCAAGCATGCAGAAGCAAACGCCAAGCTTCAGCCCAAGAAGGCGCCCAAAGGTTCAATAAATATCTCGCAAAAGTGGCTTTACGTTTTGTTTATAACGCTCCTTGCTTTCCAAGTCTATCTTAACATCTCAGCATATTATGCGGTACTTCAAGGAATGAAGAACTACTCACTCTTTATAATAGGCATAATGATGCTGGTCTTTGCAGCAATGTTCCATCTCTACAGGTACGGCAGAACACGTGTAAAGGCACCCCCGCCCAAGCCTACCCCACCGACTCCATTTAGGCCAGCAGCTGCGCCCAAGCCTGCACCTACAACTACTACTGCAGCACAAAAGCCAATGGCAGCTCCACCGACCGTGACTGCAAGAGTTAGTTCAGAACAGATGGCGCAGCTCGCCCAGCAACAACAGCAGCAACAGCAGCAACAAAAGCATGCAGCATCAGAAGGAGGAGGAGGAGATGGTAGTGCCAAGACTGGACAGACATTTGATCGTGCTCAATCTACATCGGCTGCTAGCAAAGAGGGCCAAGACAAAAAGACTCTCTAACAAACAAGCTTTATATGTGAAAATCTTCGATCTCTAAGATCGAGTTATATGGTAAACCACGCCGGCGGCATCAGCGTCATTACTTTTGTTGTTGCAGTCGCTGTAAGCATGGGTTACTACCAGTTTGTCTACATTCCAGAGGCCACCGCGAGACCTACCCTTCCAGAAGAGGTGCTTAATCCTCCGGAAGTTACCGAAGTGAGCATTGCAGAAGGTTCTTCTCTGGAAACCAACAGCGAGTTTTTTGTTCCAAGGGACGTGCGTGGAACAATAGGAATATCAAATACGGTGGTATGGACCAACGGCGATGTAACCGGCCACACAGTAACTACAGACGACGGATACGTCGATCTTATTAATGGAGAGTTTGATTCGACTCAGCAGCTAGGTGCAATTCTGATGCCTGGTGAGACATTCGAATTTACATTTACTCAAGTTGGCGAATACCCATATCACTGCGAGCCGCATCCATGGATGCAAGGCAGTGTCGAAATCGTAGAGAGCTTCGCTTAAGCTTTTATTACTATTTTTGTATAGGCGATGTCGCTTACCACTTCTTTATGTTCTTGTATTATCGACACGCGGAATTTAACGTTGGAGTATTCACCTGCAGGAACGTGGTTAGTAGTGGCGGTAAAGTTAATGGTAGTGCTATCTGCAAGCTCAGACTTGAAGATTGATAGCCGTGCATAAGGATGTTTGATGTTTTTCTCATTGAGGCTAGTGTAGGAGAATACATCACTTGAGTTCTCTATCTGGGAGTTTACTACCACACTGTCAAATCTCCCGCTGTAGCTGATGATCACTGTGCCATGGAGATCGTTTCCTGCTATCATGGAATTTTCAGCCAAAGAAATTGAGACATCTTTTTTCTGTGCGCTCAAGTGGATAACAAAAGATCTCATGACGGCAGATTTAAACTAATTTGAAGGGCGGGCTTTTTTTGTACACAATTTTTGACTAATAAATTGAAGAGCCAGATGTTATATAACCTCAGTGGAGGGTAGATTGATATATAGCGCTTATCCTTTTTGCCGAGGCAAATGTAACATCTTTGAAGAAAGAGAGGCAGTAATTGGGACTGACGTTGGAAATACAATGCTTGGAAAGTTAGAATGTGTGCGTTAAGCGCCAGGTTTTAGTTTGCTTGCCATTCTGCGTCTTGCATCGGCTACCTTGATGTGTGTCTGTAAAAGATCTTTATAACTGTCCAACATCTTTATCTGCTCATTGTAGCCTTCCTTACGGATCTCAATCATTGTCTCTTCAAAGAGAGTGACCAAGGAATTGACATCGTCTTCCAAGGAGTGAATATCTTTTGAATCAGCTGTAGTAGCAATATCGATAGTTTGTTCTTTCAG